>CANDSI010000061.1 GCA_947388575.1 uncultured Mycoplasma sp. | reverse complement strand
TTTGGCTTTTGACATATACATCGGAATCATTGTACTACTTTCGATTTTTTCTAAAGTATCAATGACTTTTTGCATATCAACAGAATTGCCATAAGCATAACTCATTGGTTTATGAACCATAACTATTGAATTTTTGTAAAGATAGATATTATCTGCAACAAACATTAAAAATGAGGCTGCACTTGCACTAATACCATCTACATAGGCATTAATTGTAGTGCCTTTACTCTTAACTCGCTCTAACATACTTATCATAGCAGAAGCTACAAATACATCACCACCTGGCGAATTAATATATAAATTTAATATCTGTACATTTCCAATTTTATCAAGTTCTTCTTTAAAATCCATTAAAGCTACATCTGTCTTACTCTCTTCACCTGTCCACCAATCCACATATTTTTCTTGAACTATTTCTCCATAAATATATAAATCAGCTTCTGTAGAAGTTACATTTTTAAACTCATAGAATTTCATTATCCGTCACCTCCTTTTTTATTTATATTCAAAGGCTCACTCGAACCTTTAGAACCATACTGAAGCCCTACTTGACTTAATTTTATTGTAGAACCATTACCAATAAGCTCGTCTCCACCCTCTTTAGAAGGTAAATCTATAAAACTTCTTGCTTCATTTGGAGTATATAAATAATTAGATATGCCTTGCGTTAAACTCTCTACTTGTGTTTTTAAATCTGCTCTTAGCAATGCGCCAGTATTAAATTTAAAATAATAACCTGCTTTAAGTTCTTTTTCAGATAATAATTTATAATTCAATTCTTCTTCATATTGTTTTAATATATATAGTAAAGTATCTACTAGAAAAGCTAAATTTTGATTTTCACTCGAAGCATAACTAGCTTTTGTATAATCATTTATTTGGATTGGTTTAATTCCAAAAGCAGCTGCTATTTGTGAAGCACTATATCTTTTAAGTTCTAAAAATTCGTTATCGCCTAATTTAGTATTAAGTGGTATTAAAGAACTTCCTAAAGGAATAGGAACTAAACCTTTTGATATTTTCACTTCTCCTTTAGCATACTTTTCCATATTAGCTAAAAATGATTCGGTATTTTTAGAATTTAAATCTCCAGTGTATTGGATAGCTGCTTTTGCTGTAAAACCACTTTCATATAAACTATTTTGCAGTTTTTGAGCTTTTTTATTACCTTCAATTGTAGTTGCAAGTTTTTCTCTAACACTTAATCCTATAATTCCATCATCTGTAGTAGATGATTTCAAATGTAATACTTCTTCACTACCAAATTTATAAGTTTGACCTCCATGACTATATAAATAAAAAATATCAGGAGTTTTACTTAATATACATGCATCGTCATACCATATTTGAACTTCATTATAATTAAGTGGCACTAACTCAAGGTTAGAGCCTGAATCAGATATATATGCTATTGCATTTCCGTCGTGATTTCTAAAATATTCCATTGTACCCCAAAAGGTAGTCGATGTCATAAACCTATTAGGTCTATAACGTATTTTGCTATATAAAGCATGATTTCTAGCTTCTATTACACCATTTTTATCTGTTTTTCGCATAAGTTTTAATGGAAGTTTTCCTAAGCTTTCGCTTAATATCTTTAAACAAGCAAAATAAGTAGCTTCTGACCTTTCATCTTTATTCATACATTTATCTAACCCTAAAAAATCAGCTAAAGTTATCCACTCTTGCGTATCTGCTTTATTTTTTACTTTGAAAATATTTTTTATTGGATTTTTCATTGTTCTTCACCTGCCTTCCAACCCATTACTTCTAAGTAGTTATCCATTACTTCGTCTAGGTTTAAATTTTCATCTTTAAACTTCATATAAGCAACATGCGCGTCTATCATTGCATCAACTGGGTCTATTCTTTTATTTCTATTTTTTGGCTCTTTATCAACTTTAATTTCGCCGAAAGAATTGGCAACAGTCTTAGCATTACTGACAGACCAACTTAAAAGCTCATTATTCTTGTCATATTTTACCTTTTTAGATTTAACATTAAGTTGTATGTCTGTAGTTGCATCATTTAAAAATTTAGCACTCTGTGTTATCTCTAAAAGTGGTATTCCAAGTTCTTCTAAGTCACTTAAAAAGCCATCAGCATTATGAGGGTCATATCCGATAGCTTCTATTTTTATTTCATATTTTTCAATTAATTCTTTTAAATAACTAATAATGAATTTATAGTCGTTTTTATATTCGTTTACACCACCTGTGATGGTTATAAGTTCTTTTTCTTTCCATATATCATAAGGTGCAATATCGCTTATTATATGCTCTTGCAGTCCGCCTTTTGGCATAAAAGAATGAGAAAATTCATAAAACTCGCCATTTTCAAGGGGAAACTCTAAAGCTAATGTTGTTAAATCCCCACCATGAGATAAATCTAAACCGCCATAACAAGTTTTACCTCGATATCGCTCTATTGTATCATCACATTCACATTCTTTCCAATCTTCAAGATTAATGAATTGATTTTCATTATTTCTAGCCCAAAGATTAAGTATTTTAGTAATAAAATCTCTTAATTCACTTCCACCCATATCTTTAGCGGTTTGAGCAAACTCTCTTAAAGTCTTCATACCTTTTTCAGTGCTAGCTAAGTACGGATTAGCTTTAATCCAATTTTTCTCGTCAAATGGATCGTCGTCTTTATCTAAGCAATGAATATCAACAAAAAAGTCCTCGGCAGTTGCTAAACCTTCAAGAACTTTAATTGCATAGTTATCCATTTCATAACTAAAACTTGTAGGACTAATATCAAAACCTCTAGTTGTTATCATAGATATAAGTGTTTCTTCTAAAGCACCAGTTCCGTTATAAATTGCTTTGTAAATCTTATTGTCTTTATGTTGATGAATTTCATCAATTGAACTAAATATTGACCTAAAGCCATCGTCAAGTCCCGCTTCTTTTGAAAGCGCTTCAATAGTAGAATTTGTTATGTTGCAAATAATTAATGACTTATAATCTTTTACTTCAAATAAATCACTTAATTCTTTATCAGCTTTAATAAATTGAGCCATTGCTTCCCAAGCTAGCCGAGCCTGTCTTTTTTTAGTAGCAACAGTAAATAACTTACCATAATTATAACCACTAAAATTACCAATGTAAGTACCCATTATACCATTTTCAAATGTTTTACCATTTTGTCTAGCTACCGACTTATATGACCTTCTAAAACGTCTGTATCCATTCTGCTTTTTCCAACCAAAGCGGCAACCAATGCCAAATATTTGTGAGCCTATTAATTTTACTTGTTTAGGCTCATTTCCTTCGATATTTACTAGTGTTTCAGCATATTCAAGTACTCTTTCGCTCGCATCTATATCCCAATAATATGGAAACTCCTTAGTGTTTTGCTTTTCTAAATCATTTAGATGCCTTTGACAAGCTAATTTATGATAGATTCCACAAACAACTTCGCCATTTACAACTGATTTAGCATATACTGTTACTCTATCTATTTTTTGCATTATTTCACGAACTTGCTAAATTTGTTGTCTTTTGGTTCTTCTGGTTCAATTGGAATCACTAATTTAACTCTTGAAGAAATCGTTAAACCTAAATCAGATGCTAAACCTCTTATTTGATTAAGTAGTTTATTGTGAATAGATTGAATACTAGTTATTTTATCAATACTAATTGTTTTTTTCTTTAATTCTTTTTGAAGCATATTGTCTATTTTTAGATATTCTTCTTTAGTGGTAATATACCTAGCTAAAGCATCTTCGTCAAGTTCTGTCATTATATTGATATGTTTTAATTTATATGCTAATTCCTCAAATTCTTTGGATTGCTCTTCTGTTAAATAACTTGGAGCTTTTATATCAACTAAATCAACCTTGACCTCAGTAGCTTTTCTTTCTTCAATTTCAGCTTTACTCAAATGTTTTTTGCCTTTAGCTAAAACTAGTTCGACAGGTTCTTTTCTTCTAGGGCATATTACCACCTCTTTTCTTAATAAAGGGAGTTTTTGCTGCAAAACACTCCTCTGCACCGTTCTCCTTCGTATACTTAATACTTTTTAACCCACCCCTAGGCATTAATTATTTTTATTTTTAACAACATTATTTGCTTTATTTTCTTTTACTACTTCAGCAACAGGTTTATTCATATATGTTGCTTTAAGTATTTCTTCTGCTCTTTCATCACTTACTTCAAATGTATCATTATATTTAACTTCTTTCTTTTCTTTACTTAAAGTTAAATTTGTTTTATCACATACTATTTGTCTTAATAACATTTTTATCACCTGCCTTTCTCTTTTGAAATCTTTTATGTCTATAATTATGACAATCAGTACATAGTGCTTCTAAGTTATCATAAGTTAATCTTAGTATCCAACCTTGCTCTGTTTGTATAGGTTTTATATGATGAACTTCTACTGCAATATGCCCACATATTTCACATCTATATTGAATATCTAAAAGTTTCTTCTCTTTTAACAACTTCCAATCTTTTGAATTGTAAAATTGTTTATATTTAGGGTCTCTAGTTTTGTTATATTTGTTATTTCTTGCTACTTTATATTCTTCTTGTTGTTTATTAACTATATCCAAACATTTACTACAATACTTTTCAGTACTAGAAATTGGCTTCTTACATTTATTACATAGTTTTAGAATCATTATTTAAAAATAATAATATTGTCTATTTTTTCAATACTTATTTTGTGTTTATGTATTTCATCAACTATTATTTTTTCATTATTATCATTTTCATATTCTTCACTATTGAAATACTCATTTATTTTTGACATTATTATCATCCTTTCTAACACATAAAAAAGCGCAATTTCTTGCACTTAATTTTCAAAATTTATTGACATTGTACGCACTATGTGGTATAATAAATATAGAAAGTGAGGTGAGGAAGTGATAACAAAAATAAAAGCCGATATGACATTGGAAACCGCCTATCGACTTAATGAATTCGGATATATCGTTTTATATATAAACGGAAATATCCTAGTAGTGAGAGAGTATTAACTCTTTCACTACGTTTATTATAATTGTTATCACCATAAAATGCAAGAAAAGTTTAATCAAACTAAATATATTAATCAATACACAAAAGAGCATTATTCAAGAATTTCTACAAAACTTCCAAAAGAATTAGTTGCAAAATTTAAAGATATCTGCTTAAAAAATAATATATCTATGAATAATTGTATTAAAAATCTTATAGAAGATTATATTAAGAATTCTAAATAACTATACTTCCTCAAATATCGTAATTGATTTAGGCGCTCTTTTAATTTGAATTGGGCTAGCATCAACTATTTTTATTCTGTCATTTTTTGTATTAACTAAATTATCATTGAAGAACTTATCATAGTATCTTCTTTTGTTTTCTAATGATTTATAAGTATTAATTACTACTTCTATGTCTCCGTTCGGCATTGTTAGTTCTACTCTAATGCCTTGTCTTGTTCTTTCACACTCATCAAATACTTTCATTTGTCATATTTTTATCCTTTCATTATCAAATTTATTTCTTATTTCGGAGTACAAGCTATGGAAATTTATATTTAGTTAAAGGAGTTATATCAATAAATTAGATTTTTGGGTTCTTGTACTCTCAAATAAAAAAGATACTATTAAGTATCTGAATTTAATAATTGGTATGCTCGCTAGGATTTGAACCTAGATAAATGGTGTATAAGACCATTGCCCTAACCGATTGGACGACAAGCATATAAAAAAGATACAACTAGAACTTTGTATCTCAATACTGGAACTTATAATTATTCCATGATACCATTTTAGCATATAAAGTCGGACATTGAACGGACATTTTAGCTATTTAAGTAATCTTGCCATATTCTACGACATTGTTTTTCGTCATACCCTGCTGCTTCCCCTATTAAATTCCATGGTCTTGGTTTTCCTTTGTGCTCTCTTGCATATTTTTCGTCTTCTCTCAATGTAATTACTTTAGCATATCCTTCATTTGCAAGTGCTATGCTCTTTATTCTTTTTATAATTATTTCCTCATAAGCATTAATTGATTCTAATAATGATACTATTTTTATATCTAATTCTTCATCTTTTATTACATAATGTGCAAATCTATCAAAACTTGAATGAGAACTACTAACCATTATTTTATTATAATCTGTTCCTTGAGGCTGTGTTTTATAATAGTTAATTTTTTTCTTTTTTAAATATAAGTCTAATTCATCATATAAATCTCTTAATTCTTTTTTTATTTGCCTTATACTTAAATGCTCTACCATATTTTCCTCCATTCTTTAATATACTTTTCCTACTTAACTATAATATCTTTAATATCTAAGTTTTTAATTATTATTTGATTTTTTAATGCTATGAAGTGCTCTATTTTAACTGGTCCATGTAAAGTTAATATTCCACACATTAGATGGGCTCTATATAAGTTTAGTATTTTTAATATATAATAATCTTTTTGTAATCCTTTCAATTAGTCATCTTCTTTCTAAGTCATCAGTATTTATCAATACATCTCTGTTAATAATTA
>CANDSI010000060.1 GCA_947388575.1 uncultured Mycoplasma sp. | reverse complement strand
ATGCGTATAATTGCTGATCATATTAGAACTGCTGTATTTATTAGTGCAGATTATGCTGGAATAAAACCTAGTAATACAGATCAAGGTTATATTTTACGGAGACTTATTAGAAGAGCTATTAGACATGGCAAAAAATTAGGAATAGATACTAATACAAATTGGATGCTTCCTATAGCTTTAGAAGTAATAGCTAAATATGAAGATTATTATTCTGAGATTAAAGACAATAAGGAGAGGTATTAAAAAATGAAAGTGTTAAGTTTAATCGTACTTTGGAAAAAGGATTAAAAGAATTTGATAAATTAATTAGTCATATTGATAATTCTATTATTGATAAAGAAAATGCTTTTAGATTATATGATACCTATGGTTTTCCTATAGAACTTACAGAAGAAATGGCTCAAGAAAAAGGTTTAACAGTTGATATTCAGGGCTTTTATGAAAAGTTTAAGGCTCACCAAGAGTTATCGCGTACAGCTAGTGCTGGTAAATTTAAGGGTGGTTTAGCTAGTAGTGGAGAAATGGAAACAAAATATCATACAGCTACACATTTACTCAATGCTGCTTTAAAAGTTGTAGTTGATAAAAATGTTCACCAAAAAGGTAGTAATATTACTGAGGAAAGAATGCGTTTTGATTTTTCTTGTGATCATAAACTTACTGATGAAGAGAAAAAACAAGTTGAGGAACTAGTTAATAAATGGATACAAGAAGATTTACCAGTTACAATGGAAACAATGAATAAGAATGATGCTGTTAATAGTGGAGCAGAAGCGATGTTTATAGAAAAATATGCTGATATTGTTAATGTTTATAGTATTGGTGAGGTATCAAAAGAAATATGTGGAGGCCCTCATGTAGAACACACTGGAGTACTGGGAGTTTTTAGAATTAAAAAGGAAGAAGCTAGTAGTGCTGGTGTTAGAAGAATAAAGGCTGTTTTAGAATAAAAAATAATAAAATGAAGATTAATAATCTTTATTTTTTTGGATAAATATGATATTATGTTTATAGTGTAAAAGGGTGTGATACTTATGACAATATTAAATATTGGAAAAGCTAGCTATGATATAACATGTCCAGTAGATGAATATCCGATAGAAGGAACTAAGTATTTATTAAATGAAAAAGTTGAATCTGGAGGAGGAACGGCAGCTAATGTTGCTTATCTTTTAGGAAAATGGGGAGAAACTTCTTATTTTGCTGGTGTTATTGGCTCTGATGATTATGGCACGAAATTAAAAAAAGAGTTAGAACAAGTAATGGTAAAAACAGAACTTATTGAAGTTTCTTATGAAGTTGGAACTCCTGTATCAGTTGTTTTAGTGAATAAGAAAAATGGCTCTAGAACAAGATTTGATATAGTGAGTAATACACAACCTAATTTAAAGAAGTATGATTATTCTATTAATCCTGATGTAATATTTTCAGATGGGAAAGAATATAGCGCAACAATAAATGCCTTAAATAAGTTTCCGAGAGCGATAAGTATTGTTGATGCTGGGAGAGTCAATCGGGACTTGTTAGAACTTTGTAAATTTGTTAAATATATAGTTTGCTCTAAGGGTTTTGCAGAATCAGTTAGTGGACTTAAAATTGATTATAATAATTCAGCTAGTTTAGTAAATGTTTATAAAAAATTGAAACAGAAATATCCTAATAATGAAATTATTGTAACTTTGGAAAATATGGGAGCTATGTATATAGTTAATGGAGAAATAAGAGTTATGCCTGGAATAAAAACTCAAGTTGTTGATCCTAGTGGTGCTGGAGATATTTTCCATGGGGCTTTTGCTTATTGTATGGCTAATGGTTTTGATATGGAAAAAGCTATAACTTATTCAAATATAGCTGCAGGTTTATCACTTAATAAAATGGGAGGTAGCCCTTCTATTCCAATGCTTAAAGAAGTTATAAGTTATTATAATCAGAAATTTAAAAAGGAAGTTGTTATTGAAGAGACTCCTAAAGTAGAAGAAATTAAAGAGGAAGATAAACTACCAGATATTCCTGATGCTGCAACTTTTAAAGTTATTGATCCTAAAGATTTAGAAGCTATTCCAACTTTTTCGATAGGTGGAGCTAGTATTCCAGCTGTAGGAGTTCAAAATGTACCGATTGCTTCAAATAATGAAAACATTGGCTCTTCTATACCAATAGTTACTCCAAATAACGATCAAAATGTTTAGTAGTAAGTCGCCAACTTTAAACTTGCATGGGGAAACTAGAGATATTTCGGTTTTCCTAATTCAGGATTTTATTCAGGATAACATTAAATTAGGAATAGAGTATGTAGGAATTATCCATGGTAGAAGTTCTGATATTTTAAAAAATAAAGTTCATGAAGTATTAAAATCTAATAAATATGTTGATTCTTATAAGGTAGATATTTTTAATCCAGGAGTTACTATTATAAAATTAAAAATAAGTCAATAGTTTTTTGGAAAAATAATATTTTTTAACGCAAATTTGACAAATGCGTTAAAATATGCTATAATGTATTCGTAATTGAAATAGGGGGTTTTGATTATGAAGGGTTATGTTTTAGATTATATTAATGAAAATGAGTTTAAAAAGTTAGAGAGAGCTTTAAAAAAATATAATATGTTAGCTTTTAAAAAATTAAATTTTGATTATTATCCTGCTCTTAGAAATGGTAATTTTGTTGGGGAACTTATTAGTACTAATAAAAAAGATGGCACTAGTAAATATGAACTTAAGTTACCTAGTGATAAGATGTTTGCAGCCGTTCATGGCGAAGTAAAATTATTTTATACGGTTTATAAAAAAGAAGGAACTGTTATGTTAGAGACTATTACACCTACAGAAATATTACTTGAAGGCCATATGAGTGAACTTACAACTTATAAAGGTATAATGATATCAAAAGCTAATGCTTCTAAAGATAAATTTAAAATTGATTTATTAAATATGTTACAAGGTAATAAGTAACATATTTTTGTTTGACTTTATAATATTTAGAGGGTATAATTTAGATATTCATTAGAATGCTATTGATAGGAGATTTCTAATAATGAATTTATATTATACAGTAAATAAGAATATTGCTATAGCGAAGCATATGAACAGTGATATATTTAACTTAATCTCTACACAATTTGGAGGAGTATTTAAAGCAGCTTCTTTTATTTTGAAAAGGATTTTTAAAATTAATACTTTTGATATTGATCTTATTTCAAAAAATGGATATTACAATTTAATTACAGAAGCAACATTTTTAATAAAAACTCCAGTTGGTATATTTAATTTGATTTTAGAAAGAGATAAGTTTAGGTTATTTAATAATGAAGTGTCTTTGCAATTTGCTTTACAATCTTTTTATCCTCAAGATGAGCTTGCTTTAGTTGAATACAGTATTATTTTTAAAAATAGAATATTTATGGAACGTTTTTCTAATCATAATATGGAGTTGGAAATTCATTTTAAGGATACAGGCAAAGTGTTTTATTTAAGTCTTCCTATGGAGTGTCCTTTTATTTTAGAACAAGAATATATGTGTTTGTTTAATAAAAGTATGGATATCAAAGATATTATTAAATTTTATCGAAGAAATTTTATAAAATATCAAAGTTCATTTGATAGAAGCGAGTGTAGAACTGTAATTAGTATTTGGCAAAAAGTATCTGATTTTGAAGATTATAGCAAAAAAGGGGTTAAACTTGATGAAGTAGCTTTATTAAATGGTTTAGTTTGCAGCTATCAGTTGGGTAGTATTAATCAAGAAAGTGATGGAAAACCTGTAGTTGTAGTGTTAAAAGATGGAGTTTATACAATAACAGGATTTAATAGTGAAAATAATGCTAATGTTGATGTAAATCAAGCTATTTTATTGTTAGAAAAGAAAAAGCAAGAATTAAAGTAGAATTCTTGTTTTATTTTTGAGTTTTAAATTAAGCGATAATATGGTAAAATAGAGGAGGTGAAGAATTATGCTTGAAATTAAAAATTTAGTTGTTAAAGCTCAAGAAAAAGAAATTTTAAATGACTTTAATTTAAATATAGATAATGGTGAAATTATGGTTTTAATGGGACCTAATGGAACTGGTAAAAGCACAATATGTAAAGCTTTAATGCATCATCCAGATTATGAAATAATAAGTGGTGTAATAAAGAATAATGGCAAACTTTTAAATGATTTAACTCCTACAGAAATAGGAAGATTAGGCTTTTTTTTGCTAGGACAGAATCCTACAGAAATTGAAGGTATTACTAATGCAGAGTTACTTAGAAGTATTATTGGTGAAATAAACGGAAAAAAAGTAGATGTGTTTGCATTTCAAAAAAAGTTAACAGAAGTATGTAAATTAGTTGGACTTCCAAAAGAATTTATGCATCGCGATATTAATTTTAATATGAGTGGTGGAGAAAAAAAGAAAAATGAATTGTTACATTTATTTATGTTAGAGCCAAAATTTATTATTTTAGATGAAATTGATTCTGGTCTAGATGTTGATGCCTTGAAAGTGGTAGGTGAACTTTTAAAAAAATATTATGATATGTATCAGCCTACTATGCTTATTGTTACCCATCATGCTGATATTTTAAAATATTTTGAAGATTATAAAGTTTCGATTATAAATGATGGTAAAATTATTAAAACTGGAAGCAAAGATCTTGTTAGTTTAATAGAAAAACATGGTTTTAGGTCAAATGCTATTGCAGGTAGTGAAAATCATGAATAGACTATTAGTGGTAGAGGATAAAAAAATAACTTCTGGTGAGTACAACTTAGAATTAAATGAAAATGTAGTTATAAATATAGAAGGAAATGTTATATTACATGATATTAACAATATTAATAAAGAATTTAATATAGAATTAGAAGATAATAGCAATTTGGATTTATATCTTATCAAAAAAAGTGAATGTGATTATAATATCAGCTTTTCACTTTTAAATAATGTTAAATTAAATTTAAATATGCTTATCTTAAATAATAATAAAAATAAAATTACAGTTAATATAAATATGTTGGGTAATAGTAGCAAAGCAATATTAGATATTAGAGGTATGAATATAGATAATGATAGTAATCTTGATATAATATGTAATGGCTATGTAAAAAAGGATACTAAGGATAATGAGCTTATTGAGAATTTAAAAGGTCTTATTAAAAATGAAAATGATACAATTAAAATTAGCCCAGTTATGAAAATAGATACTAATGAAGTTAGTGCTAATCATTTGGTTGCGATTGGTAGTTTTAATAAAGAAGAATTATTTTATTTAGAAAGTTTGGGACTTGATAAGAATAATGCTCAGAATATGCTTACAAATAGTTTCTTAAAACATAATATGAAAAATATAGAATTAGAATTTTTAAACTTAGGAGGTGATATACTTGAATAGAGAAGATTTTCCTTTATTAACACAAGATATTATTTATCTTGATAATAGTGCAACTAGTTTAAAGCCTAAAAGTGTTATTGATGCAATGAATGAATATTATATAAATTATTCTGCCAATGCTCATAGAGGAGATTATGATTTATCGTTTAAAGTAGATCAAGCTTATGAAAATACTAGAGAAATAGTTAAGAATTTTATTAATGCTAAATCTTTAGAAGAAATAGTATTTACTTCTGGTGCTACAGAAGGTTTAAATTGGATTGTTAAAGGATTCTTTGAAAATCTTTTGGAGGCTGGAGATGAAGTGCTAATTACAACAAGCGAGCATGCATCTAATGTTTTGCCTTGGTTTAATTTAGTGAAAAAAATAGGTATTGTTGTAAATTATATTCCGCTTGACGATAATTACTATGTAACAATGGATAATGTTAAAAAAGCTATAACTTCTAGAACTAAAGTAATATCTATAGCTGGAGTTACAAATGTTATAGGAGATGCAAGACCTATAAAAGAGATTACAAAGCATGCGCACGATAATAATATCTTTGTTGTTTTAGATGGGGCTCAAATGGTGCCTCATATGAAAACAGATGTTCAAGATTTGGATGTGGACTTTTTAGCTTTTTCGGCTCATAAAATGTGTGGGCCAACAGGAGTTGGAGTTTTATATGGTAAAAAAGAGTTGTTGGAACATTTAGAACCTATAAATTTAGGCGGTGGAATGAATGAATCTTTTGATAGTCCAGCTGAAACTTATTATAAGCCTTTACCAACAAGATTGGAAGCTGGTACTCAAAATATAGCTGGTGTTATAGGTCTCGCGGAGGCTATTAAATATATTGAAAATATTGGTTATGATAAAATTGGCGAGCAAGAACATTCTTTAAGAAAATATTTAATAGATAAGTTAATTCATATTCCATATATTGATGTTATAAATATTGAAAGTGATAGTGGAATTGTAGCATTTAATGTAGATAAAGTATTTAGTCAAGACGTTGCTTATTATCTAAATAAATATAATATTTGCGTTAGAGCAGGTAATCATTGTGCTAAAATATTGAAATCTAGTGTAGGTGTTACAAATACGGTTAGGGTTAGTTTGTATTTTTATAATACATTTGAGGAAATAGACAATTTA
>CANDSI010000059.1 GCA_947388575.1 uncultured Mycoplasma sp. | reverse complement strand
CCCCCCCCCCCCCAGACGAGATTGAATGACTATTTATTAAATAAGTTCATTAGTTTAGTACTAAGAAAACAAGTAGGTGGTTTTACTTGTGATGATTTATTTTATATGACTATAAATGTTAGAAATAAATAACTTTTTATTAAAGTGTAAGAAATACTAACTAATTTAGAAATATTTGATATTAATATTTCGACTATAAAAGGTTAAAGAAAACTTGAGTAACTTTAATGTAAAGTTGCTTTTTTAATTTATCTTTTTTTGATATAATTTTAGTAGTAGGTGGTATAAAAATGTTTGATAAGTTAAATGATAGACAAAAGGAAGCAGTAATGCATATAGATGGGCCATGTCTTGTTATAGCAGGAGCTGGGTCAGGGAAAACTAAAGTTCTTACTACACGTATAGCACATTTAATAGAAAGTGGTATTCCTGATTATAATATTTTAGCGATTACTTTTACTAATAAAGCAGCAAAAGAAATGAGAGAAAGACTTAATCTTTTAGTTCCTGATAATCGTGTTTTTGTAGGAACTTTTCACTCTTTTGGATTAAAAATAATTCGTGAGAATCTGGAACATTTAGGAATGAATAAGAATTTTACTATTTTAGATAGTGATGATGTTCTTAGTTTAATTAAAAAAATTATGAAAGAACATAATATAGATCCTAAAGAAGTAAGTCCTTATTATGTTAGAAGTAAAATAAGCTTTATTAAAAATGAACTACTAGTAGAGAGTGAACTTGATAAGTATTTTAATACTTATGTAGACGGGAAAGTTGTAGAAGTTTATAAAGAATATGATAATGTTTTAAGACGTAACAATAGTGTAGATTTTGATGATTTGCTCGCTCTGCCTGTTAAGTTATTTAGAAATAATAAAGACGTTTTGGATAAATATCAAGAACACTATAAATATATTTTAATTGATGAGTATCAAGATACTAATGAAGTACAATATAAAATGAGTAAGTTAATTGGTAGTAAGTATCAAAATATATTTGTTGTAGGAGATGCAAATCAGTCAATTTATTCATTTAGAGGGGCTAATTTTAGAAATATTTTAAATTTTGAGAAAGATTATAAAGAAGCTAATGTTATAGCTTTAGAACAAAATTATCGTAGTACAAAAAATATTCTTGATGCGGCTAATTCTGTTATTAAAAACAATAAAGAGCGAAAAGATATGGAGCTTTTTAGTGAACTTGGTGAGGGAGTTAAAGTTAAGTATTTACGTAGTTATGATGAAAAACATGAGATTACTCTAATTGCTGATGAAATAAAAAGATTAATGCAATCTGGTTATAAATATAGTGATATTGCTATATTTTATAGGACAAATGCCCAATCAAGAAATGTTGAAGAAGTTATGCTTAAAAATAATTTCCCTTATAAAGTATTTGGTAGTTTTTATTTCTATAATCGTAAAGAAATTAAAGATTTATTATGCTATTTAAGACTTATTAATAATACTAATGACGATATAAGTTTAAGAAGAATTATAAATGTTCCTAAAAGAAAAATTGGTAATAAAAGTGTTGAAGATTTGGAGAAATATGCAGAACGACTAAATACTTCCATGTTTGATGCAATAGATAGTGGTAAAGAATTAGATTTTAAAAATTTAATTAGAGAATTACAAAATGATGCTCTTAATATGTCTTTAACAGAACTTGTTGATGATGTGTTAGATAAATCAGGAATGAAGCATGAGCTTGAAGTAGAGAAAACTTTAGATAGTGAACTTCGTCTTGAAAACTTAATGGAATTTAAGAGTATTACGGCTTCTTTTGAAGCACGTACTGGATCAGTTAACTTAGGTGATTTCCTAGATGAAATAAGCTTAGTCGCTGATATTTCTGAACATGAAGAAAATGATGATGTTATTACGCTTATGACACTACATAGTGCTAAAGGTCTAGAATTTCCAATAGTGTTTATAACAGGAATGGAAGAAGGAATATTCCCTCATTCTAATGCTTTTATGGAAGGTGAAGAAGGTATTGAGGAAGAAAGACGATTATGTTATGTAGGCTTTACAAGAGCTCGTGAAAAACTTTATTTAACTAATGCTAAAAAAAGAATGCTTTATGGTAAAACAACACAAAATCCACCTTCACGTTTTATTAGTGAAGTAGAAGATGGTCTACTTGAAGTAAGTAATATGAGTATAAAAGAAGAAAAAACTTTTAATAAAAGTGAAGTTTATAGCGAGGCAGTAGATATAGACTTTAATAAAGGAGATGTAGTTTTACATACAATGTATGGTAAAGGTGTAATAGTAGACACAGATGATAGATTTTTAAGTGTTGCTTTTGCTCGTAATTTTGGAGTTAAAAAGATAGCTAAAAATTTTAAAGGTATTAAAAAAATGTAAATTTGACATTTGCTTTAAAATGATTTGTTTGTAGGAATTAATTAACTTTTAATTGGTTTCTACTTTTTTATTTGGTGTTTTATTTTACAATATTTGTTATTAGTTTACATAAATGTTTTTTGCTTATTAAAATTTATATTAATAAATAAATTTGTAAAGCTCGTTGTGTATTATATAAATGAATGATATAATTGTTTTAAGAAAGAATGGAGGTTTTTTGAAGTGCAAAAAACATTAGTAGTTATGGCAGCTGGTATGGGAAGTCGTTTTGGTGGTTTAAAACAAATTGAACCTGTAGGGCCAAATGGAGAATTTATAATTGATTATTCTGCTTATGATGCGAAAAGAGCGGGGTATGATAAAATAGTTTTTGTAATAAAAAAAGAAATAGAAGAAGTATTTAAAGAAACTATTGGAAAAAGACTTGAAGGCAAAATAAAAGTAGAATATGCTTTTCAAGAAATAATGGATGTACCAAATGGTATGGAAAATATTGCTGAAAAACGTGAAAAACCTTGGGGAACAGTTCAAGCAGTTTTAGCTGCCAAAGATTTAGTAAATGGTAGTTTTGTAGTTATTAATGCAGATGATTTTTATGGGTTTGATTCTTATGTGAAATCAGCAGAATTTTTAGATAATAATACTCAAGAAAACGAATACGCAGCGATTAATTTTCCTTATGATGTTACAGCATCTAAATTTGGTAGTGTTAAAAGAGCAGTTTGTTATCCTAAAGAAGGAGAAATAAAAAAATTAATTGAAAGTAAAGTTACAACTATGGATGGATATGCACTTTGTGAGCCTTTATCAGGTGATGAAGCTTTTCAAATTGAACTTAATCATCCAGTTGCAGTTAATATGTTTGCTTTTAAAAATAATTTTTTTCAATATTTAGAAGAGTATTTTAATAATTACTTTAATAATAGTGAGGAATTTATTTTAAAAAATGAAGTTTTATTACCCGAACTAATAAAAGAAAAATTAGATAGTGAACAAATTGTTTTACATAATATTGTTTCTAATAGTACTTGGCTTGGTATGACTTATAGAGAAGACTTGAAAATTTTAAAAAGCAATATTGAAGAATTAATAAAGAAAGGTGAATATCCAGAAAAACTTTGGGACTAATATGGAAGAAATTAAAAAAAGGATAAATGAATTAAGTAGTATTTTAAAACAAGCTAATTATGAGTATTATAATATGGATAATCCTAGTATTACTGACCAAGAATATGATAAGTATTTAAGGGAGTTAATAAATTTAGAAGAAAAATATCCAGAATTTGCAGATCCTAATAGTCCAACTAAAAGAGTTGGGGGAGAAGCAATAGATAAATTTCAAAAAGTTCAACATAAAATACCAATGATTAGTTTATCTAATGTTTTTAATGAAGAAGAAATTAGAGATTTTAGTAATAGAATTAAAAATGCAGGTTTTAATCCTAAATATGTTTGTGAACTTAAAATAGATGGACTTAGTGTATCGCTTCATTATGAACACGGCAAACTTGTTTTTGCTGCAACACGTGGAGATGGGGTTATTGGTGAAGATATAACTCACAATGTTAAAACTATTAAAACCGTTCCTCTTGATTTAGGACGTGATATTGATATAGAAGTTCGTGGGGAAATCTATATGAATAAAAGAACTTTAGAAAAGCTAAATCGTGAAAGAGAAAAAAATGGAGAGGCTAAACTTCAAAATGTACGTAATGCAGCGGCTGGTTCAATTAGACAATTAGATCCTAAAATAGCTGCTAAAAGACATTTAGATACTTGGATTTATCATTTGCCTAATCCTCTTGATTATGGACTAAAAACCCATTATGAAGCTTTGGAATTTATGAAGGAACTTGGATTTAAAACAAATCCAGCTTCAAGACTTGTAAGTAATGAATCGGAAATATTAGAGTTTATTTCAGAATATACCAATAAACGTAATACTCTTCCTTATGAAATAGATGGAGTAGTTATTAAAGTAAATGATATTGAAACTCAAAAATATTTAGGAGCGACTGCTAAATATCCTAGATGGGCAACCGCTTATAAATTTCCAGCTGAGGAAGTCTTAACTAAACTTATAGATATTAAATTTACTGTAGGTAGAACAGGACAAATTACACCTAATGCAGTTTTAGAACCAGTTTTAGTGATGGGTTCAACTATTAGAAGAGCAACTCTTCATAATGAAGATTATTGTAAAAATTTGGACCTCAGAATAGGAGATATTGTATCAATTAAAAAAGCTGCGGATGTAATTCCAGAAGTAGTGGAACCTAAGATAGAGAGAAGAATTGGAACAGAAGTACCTTTTCAAATGATTGATAAGTGTCCTATATGTGGTAGTGCTTTAGTAAAAAAAGGCAATGTTGATTATTTTTGTGTAAATGATGAATGTTCAAAGAAAAATATTGAAAGCTTAATCCATTTTGCATCACGTGGGGCGATGAATATTGATGGCTTAGGTGATGAAAT
This sequence comes from uncultured Mycoplasma sp., assembly GCA_947388575.1. The sequence continues at coordinate 1,705 of CANDSI010000059.1, read as the reverse complement.
AATTGAAGATTTTTATAATGAAGGTTTTATTAAAAATATTCCTGATTTTTATCATTTAGTGGATTATAAAGAAAATATAATTGATCTTGAAGGGTATGGTAATAAAAAAGTTAATAATTTACTTGCTGCTATAGAAGAATCTAAAAATAATAGTTTGGAAAAATTATTATTTGGTATTGGCATATCGGGTATTGGGGCTAAGAATGCTAAGTTACTCGCTAGTCGTTATAAAACAATGGAGAATTTAGAAAATGCTACTTATGAAGAATTAGTGGCTATAAGAGATATTGGAGATATTTTGGCTCGTAATATTGTTAATTTTTTTGCTAATCCTAAAAATATAGATCTTATTAATACTTTAAGTGATATAGGTATTAATATGGAATATTTAGGTGAAGAGCAAAAAGTAAATGAAAAATTCACAAACAAGAAATTTGTTTTAACAGGAACAATTAGTTTTATGACTAGAGATGAAATTAAAGCTTTAATTGAATCTTATGGGGGAGCAGAATCTGGTAGTGTTAGTAAAAAAACAGATGTAGTAATTGTAGGTAGTGAGCCTGGAAGTAAGTATGATAAAGCAATAAGTTTAGGAATTGAAATTTGGAATGAAGAAAAATTTAAAGAAATTGTAGATAGTTTGTAACTATTTACATTTTTATTTGTAAAGTTTAGTAAAATAATTATAAACTAGATAGAATAAATATTTAATGTTATAATATTAGTTATAGACGGAGGCTAAAATGAAAAAATTAAAAAAGATTTGGCAAGATAATAGTGTTTTATTAGTTTTATTTGTTATATTAATAGCTTGCTTAATTGCTATTTCAGTTGTAGTAGTTAAATATTTTGTGGGAGACTCAAGTTCTAAATTTGGTGAAAGATTGGATGAAATAGATAAACATCCTTTTGGTGAAAGTGAACAAAATGAATTAAAAGATAAAATAAAGGAAGATAAATTAGTATTGGATGCTAAAGTTCGTACTAGTGGAAAAACTATATATGTTACTATCGAATTTGATTCGAATATTACACTAGTTGAAGCTCAAAGTAAAGCATTAGGATCTTTAGAATATTTTAGTGAAGATACTTTAAGTTTTTATGATATTCAATATATGATTAAAGCAGATCCAACTGATAAGACTGATGGGTTCCAAATTATGGGTTCGCGTAATATTAGTGGAACAGGTGGCATTGTTTGGAATAATAATCGTGCTCCTAAGGAAGAATAATTATGAAAAATAAAAAAAGTGTTATTGCGTTAATTTCGGTTATAGTTATATTTGTTATAATAGGTATTGTAACTGTTAATATTGTAACTGATAATGATAAATTATCGTCTAGAGAAAAAAAATGGATAAATAGTAGTTTAAATAATGTTCATAATATTAATGTTATTAACAATGTTAATATTTTTGGGAATACGGGAGCGGGAGTATTCTATGAATTTTTAAAAGATTTAGAATTAGAATATAAATTACAACTAAATCCTGTTACTTTTAATTATGGTGAAGTTACTAGTGGAGTTACTTTAGGTGCTAAAACAACTCTAGCAGAAAATGATCAGGTCTTTTATAAAGATCATTATGTTTTAGTAGGTAAATCTTCAGAAATTGTGCCAAGTTATAAAGAATATGCTGGAAAAAAAATAGGAGTTTTGGCAAGTGATTTAGCTAGAATTACAGAAGCTTTAAATAATCAAAAT
>CANDSI010000058.1 GCA_947388575.1 uncultured Mycoplasma sp. | reverse complement strand
CAAATACTCCATTATTTCTTCTCCTTTTTACTTTCTAAATTCATTATACTATTTTTCTTTTACATTTAACAAGTATATTTAATAAGATTTTTAAAATTTTATATTCCTCGTTTTTCATTATCTTCTAATTCAAGTGTTGACATAAGCTCATTAATAGTTATATTAGTTCCTTCAATAAGATAATCATCATATAAGTTTTCACTAGTTTTTATTAAGCTAATAAATTCATATACCATTTCAAGTGGTACAGAATTATTATAAATTACCATTCTTTGATACATTTTTTGGAATAGTAATTGTTCAAATTCCATGGAATTCGTATCAATCTTACTTTTTCTTAATAACAAATTAAGTAAAAATAATATTTTATACATTCGTTCTGAAATATTTAATTTTCCAAAAAGATAAGGATAAAAACTCATATAGCATGTAATTAACACTTGTATAACTTCAGAATTAAAACTAACATAAGCTTTTTCTTTTTCATAAAAATCACATAATAAAATACTTTTAACCACCATTGCACTAAAACCACAAAACTCGTTTCGGTATTCATAATTATTTTTTCTAGTTATTGATTCAGAATCAAAATTATAAGAATAACTAGTGTTTTTTAAAGAAATAACCCTTGGATTATAATAACGTAACAAATCTTCAAAATAACAATCTTCTTCCCATCTAAGAAATTCATTAAAACGAATATTATTATTAACTATAAATTCTCTTTTAATAAATATACCAAAAATATAAGCATTATTAAATTCAAAGCCTAGTCTTCTACTTTTAATGCCTTCATCAAACATTCTAGTTGCGATAATATCACAAAAGGCAGTTTTCCTTTTAGCAAAAATCTGCAATACTAAACTATTATACAAAGAATCCCCTGAATCTAAAAAATACACAAATTCCCCACATGAATTATCTAAACCAACTTGTCTAGCATTTCCAGGGCCTTTATTTTGTGAAAGTTTTAAATATTTAATATCTAATTTTGCATATAGTTTTAATATTTCATTCCAATCAATTAAATTAGTAGTTGAATTATCATCAACAACTATAATTTCTAACTTTGAAAAATCATAATTTTTTTGCTTAATTATAGAATCCAAAGAACACTTTATTTTTTCCAATGAATCATTATAAGTTGGTATAATTATTGTTAATTCTTTTGACATAAAAAACTCCCTCCTATTTTATTTTTTTATTAACAAATTATAAGCTTCATTTACTAATTCAAAAATCTCTTTATCCAAAACTTTATCATCTAAAATTATACTCACCCAATGTTTTTTATTCATATGATATCCTTCATAATAATTATTTCTTTTTAAAAGTTCTTCAATATTATTAGGATTAACTTTAACATTTATTACTTCTACTTCTTTATCTTCACCATCAAATTTAGATTTATTAATATTTAAAATAACTGCAAACCATTTATTATTATCTTTATTTCTAAATACCCCATAACCTGGAAACTTCTCCCATAAAAATTCTGGATTAATTTTAAATTTATCAATAATATAATTACAAACTCTATTTGATTGGGCCTCACAAAAATAAGTAATATCACAATATTTATTTTTAATATCATTTAAAATAGCTAAATACTCACTTTTCACTTTACTAGAAAAATCTCCTAAAGTATCTCCTCTAAAATTAGAGTATTCATCATTAGTTTTAATATCAAATATTTTTCCTATAACAGTACCACTTTTACCTATTTCTATAATAACTTTAAATTTATCATTTAATATAGTTTTTACTAATTTGTAAATATCATTTTCTTTTTTAAAACCATACTTTTCTAATCTTTGAAAATTAAAAATTGCTTTTTTAAACACTTCTAACTCGATTACATTATTCATATTAATTTTTATCTCCATGCCAATATCAATTATAGCATATAAAAAAAAGAAAAGATACAAATATATCCTCTCTAAATTATTTATAATTTATATTTAACCAAGTGCCACATCTAAAATCATCATTAAGACAAAACCTAGTAATAAACCAATAGTAGCTAAGTTTTTATCTTCTGTAATTGATTCTGGTAAAAGTTCACGAGCTGCGACCGCTATCATCGCTCCAGCTGCAAACGCAAGTAATAAAGGAAGTACACTTCTAATAGTTAGAACAAGTACTACTCCAATTACAGCTGAAATAGGTTCAACTATAGCACTCGCTTGACCACACATAAAACTTTTAAATCGTGAATATCCTACACTCCGAAGTGGCAAAGATACTGCCGCTCCTTCTGGAAAATTTTGAATCCCAATCCCAATTGCTAACATTAAAGCTCCAACTACAGTCATACCTGGCACACCACTTGCAATTCCACCAAAAGCAACACCAACAGCCATACCTTCTGGAATATTATGAATTGTAATCGCAGATACTAGAAGAATACTTTTTTTAACGCTATCTTTACCTTCACCTTTATTTTTTAAAGCTTTATCTAAAAATTTATCTGAAAATAAAACAAATAAACCACCAATAATAAAACCAAGCGCTGGCATTACCCATGGTATATATCCAAGTTCTACAGATTTATCTATCGCTGGTGATAAAAGTGACCAAAAAGATGCTGCTATCATTACTCCTGCACTAAAACCTAAAATAGTATTCAAAACTTTTTTATTTAAATCTTTAAAAAAGCAAACAGTTAAAGCTCCTAAAGCTGTTATTCCCCAAGTAAAAGTTGTTGCAATTAATGCTTGCCATACTGGGCTTATATTATTAAACCAATCCAATTTTTATTCACCTCTATTAATAAATTATGAATAAGCTAATAATATTGCTACAACTTGAAAAATAATAAATATTATGTTATTATGTATATAGATGAAGGAAACTTCATACAATAAAAAAGGAATACCTAGTTTTGACGAGTTAGGTACTATTCCAAAATAATTTTGTCTAGTACCGACTTATACAGTTGGTACTATTTTTATTAAAATGATTAAAATCACAATAATAAGGAGTATTATGATTGTACAGAGATATAACTCTATCTTTCTCATAATTTCACCTCCTTCCACTTCTAAAAGTAAAGGAGAATAGTACCTAAGCTAACTAAATATTCCTATAAATATTATATCAAAAATTATACTATAAGTAAAACTTTTTGACATATAAAAAGCAATAAATAATATTGCCTTAAATTTCATTATTTTTTAAAATATCTCTAATTCTAGTAGCTTTATTCAAAGCTGTTTTAATTAAATCAAAAAACTTAGTTAAATATCTCAAGAACACTTCTGATATTAATGCAAAATTAATACACAATAAAGTTCCTTGAATACTCATTGAATCTGTTATACCAAAAAATTCTTTAAAGAATAAAATAGATAATACTAAGCCTATTGTACACATACTCCATATCGCCCATTTATATTTATTCATAGGTTTACTTATATTATATAAAACCATTATCCCAATAATTGATAAAAGAATAGTTGAAGCACTAGAAATATCTGAATCACTAGCCGCAAAAATAGTACCAAAAGTAACCATTGCTGCCACAATTAAAGTATCTGTTATAGCTCCTGGTATTGCTTTAAATAAAATATTATTTATAAACTTACCTTTAATCAAATCCTCATTAGGTATTTGTGATAAAAAGAATGCAGGAACACCAATAGTAAATAAACTAATCAAAGATATTTGTGCTGGTTGTAAAGGATATTTAACATTTAAAAATATTGCTAAAATAGAAGTACAGAAAGAAAAAATATTTTTAACTAAAAATAAACTTCCTGAGCGTTCCAAATTATTTACAACTTGTCTTCCTTCTCTAACTACTTCGGGCATTTTTGCAAAATCTGATTCTAATAACACAACTTGACTAGCATTGCGAGCAGCTTCACTTCCGCTAGCCATAGCAACGCTACAATCAGCATCTTTTAAAGCTAAAACATCATTTACCCCATCACCTGTCATAGCAACTGTTTTACCATTTTTTTGTAAAGCTCTTACAAATTTTCTTTTTTGATCTGGCGTAACTCTCCCAAAAACTGTATATTTCATAATCGCTTCTGTTATTGCCTCATCAGTAGTAAGAGTTGAAGCATCAATATAATTTTCGGCTCCTTCAATTTCTGCTCTTTTAGCAACTTCCGAAACTGTAATAGGATTATCCCCTGAAATAACTTTTATTTGGACTCCTTGTTTTTTAAAGAACGCGAAAGTTTCTTTAGCATTTTTACGAATTGGATTAGAAACCATAATAAATGCCAAAGGTGTAACTTTTTTAGTTAAAGAAGAACCAGTTAAAGTTCCATCATATTTAGCAAAAACTAAAACTCTAAAACCTTTTTTACTATATTTTTCAACTTGACTACGATATATTTCATAATCTTTTTTCAAGATAAATTCTGGTGCTCCCAAACAATAAGATTCACTTTCAAAATTAACTCCACTATATTTATATTCTGAAGAAAAGCCAGTCACACTTTTCATTACTTTCCCCGTTGGTTTTATAAAATAACTTTTTAAAGCTGACATTGTTATATTATCAGCATCCTGATAAAAAACAAAATCACTAATTAAATCATTAATTTCTTCTTTAGTTTTCTTAACTCCTTTAATAATTTCAAAAGAATCAACTTGCATATTAGTATCAGTAATTGTTCCCGTTTTATCAACACATAATACGTCTACTCGTGCCAGAGTCTCAATTGATTTCATCTCGTGTAATAAAACTTTATTTTTAGCAAGGCGCATAGCACTAAGAGCAAGAGTTACACTAGCAAGCAAAAATAATCCTTCTGGTATCATACCAATAACTGATGCAACCATCGCTTGTATGCTAGCTTTTAATGTTTCTCCTGCAATAAAAAATGTTTGGATAAAAAGAATTAGACCAATTGGAATAATAACAATACCTGCAAGTTTAACAATTTTATTTAAAGAACGAATTATTTCTGATTGTTCTCCCTTTTTAGTTGCTTTAGCTTGCAAAGTCATTTGTGAAATATAAGAATCCGCCCCTACTTTAGTAAGACGCGCAAAACATTTACCTGAAACAATAAAACTTCCACTCATAAGTTCTGAATCTTTAGTTTTAGCTATCTCATCAGATTCACCAGTTAAAAGAGATTCATTAACCATAGCTTTACCATCAATAACAATAGCATCAGCACATATTTGGTCTCCTGCTTTAAAAACAACAATATCTCCTAAAACTAAATCTTCTGCTTTTACTTCAATTTCTTCTCCATCTCTAATAGCAATAGCAGTTGGAGCATTGAGCATTGTAAGTTTATCAAGTACTCTTTTCGAACGAATTTCTTGAATAATACCAATTAAAGTATTAGCAAGTATTATTGGTAAAAACGTTAAATCACGGAATGACCCTACTAATATTAATAAAATAGCTATAACTAAAAAAACTAAATTGAAATAAGTTAAAGTATTCTCTTTAATTATCTCTTTATTAGTTTTAGAAGGAGCTTTAACAGAAAAATTATTTTTTCCTGCATCCTTTAAGTTTTTAACTTGTTCTTTTGTTAAACCAGTTATTTTATCTTCTTTCACATCTACCATCAACTTCCATAAATTAATTTTCTTTTCTTCTAAGTCTAGTCAAAACATCTAATCTTTCATCTTTTGTTACCATCATATCTTTTGTATTTTCTTTAATATATTGTTCATAAAAACTAAAATTAACTAAGTTCTTTTTATATTTTTCTTTAGCTTCATCATATTGTTTTTTCCAATCATATCTTAATGTACTTTTTCTAAATAAATCTTCGTTTTCTATTCTTGCCACATCACTAGCTTCTTCATAAGTATCAAATATACTTTCAACTATATGAATTGGATAATAATCATTACAAGCATTAATTCCTAATTGTTTTCTTTCTTCAAAATATGGAATACCCATAAATGTCATTCTTTTAAAATTTTCAATATCATCATAAGGAAAAAATACTTTATAAATAACTTTAGCTTCACCATTTGGTAAAAATTTTACTTCCATACCTACAATATAACATTTAGATACAATAAACCCTTCCGTTACATCTTCATAATTAGTACTATATCCACCTTTACTTTTTAATTCCAAAACTGCATATTTGATTGAAAATCTTAAATCATTATTATAAATCATAAACCCTCCCAAAATATAAATCTGTAATTATTATAAAATATTATAAGTTCTTTTACAAGCAAAAAAACTACCACTTAACACTTAAGTTTTAATCTTTTAAATTTCTATTTATAACAAATAAATATTTAAAAATACCATTTACATTTAAAATAGCATTTTTAAGCATAATATCTGTATATAAATGACTTAAAATAATTCTTTTTTGATATTTATTTATTAAATCTTTAAATATATCTTCTATTATTTTTTCATTATCAGCTAAAATTGTTCTAATACAAATTGAATTACAACAATTATATAAATCATCAGCACATTTATCATCATCAAATATTTTAAAATCTACCATCCCCATTATTTTTCCATTATTTTTATATATTAAAAATTGATAATCTTCCATCCCAAACCATTTATCAGAAACTTCTTTATATTTAACATTTGGATTCATATATTTTTGATTAATTCTAGCTATTTCATTAATATGATTCAGAAAATACTTTT
>CANDSI010000057.1 GCA_947388575.1 uncultured Mycoplasma sp. | reverse complement strand
AGTGAGTTAATGCTTTACCAAAAACCATATGATTTACAGGAACGTTTCCTAAATGAATTTGTCCTGGCTCTAAGAAAAATACTCTATCTAAAGCTTTAATTAAACAGTTAAAACCATTACCATATAGTTCAACACCTTTATGTCTACCAGTTGAACCCCCAGTAAACATAATATCTGAAACATAGTCTGGACTATATGCCCATCTCTCAATTTCGCTATCACTACCATCTTTAACAATACTTTTTAAATCAAAATCTTTACCAAATTTAAAATTACCTTCTTTAATCTGTTTCATTTTATAAATTGCTTTTATAATAGGACTTTGCATTGATTCAATAGGAGAATATAAAATAGGCGAAACATTAAAATCATTCAAAGAGCCTTTTAGATTACCATAAAACATATCAACAGTAATAACTCTTTGTGGTTTAATCATTTCAATATCTCTATGCATTTGATATTCGTTATTAAGAGGGCTAAGTCCAACTGTAATAGCTCCTATTATATCAAGGGCGTACATTACATAAATAGACTCAGGTGTATTAACGGCACAAAAACCAATTAAATCACCTTTACGAATGCCTTTCTTATATAAAGCTTTAGCATATTGCCATATTTTATCATGCAATTCTTCGTAAGTAATTTTATCTTTCATGCCTTCAAAACTAAGTGCGTTAAAATTCATATATTTTTTATTTCTTTCTAATAAAAAATCATACTTAGATTGATTTGGCATTTCCATTTCTCTAACTTCACCAGTACGATGTAAGTCTTCAAAAATGATCTTATTTTTTTCCATAATTTACCTCATTTCTAAATTAAATATATAATAATTTCTTCCCAAATGCAATATATTATTAGAAAACTTGTATCAATTATGATACAATATGATTGGTGAAGAAAAATGAACTATAATAAAAACTATATTGAAGCATCATTTAACCCTGAAGAATTAAATGCAATTATTTATTAAAGACTTTACTCGTTTTCGGAAAGAAAACAATTTAACTCAAGATTTATTTTCTAAATATTCTGGAGTATCTAGAGAAAAAATTGCTAGAATTGAAGCGGGCATGCACTCACCAAGTATTTTAAATTTATTAAAAATAATTGGCCCTATAGGTTATACAATAAAGATAGTAAAAGTTAAAGAAAAGAATAAATATTATTAAAATATACTTATAAACTAATTATATTTACAAAAGAATTAAATAAAAGTATAATAAAAATATATAGGAGTTTTTTATGAGTGTTGAAGAAGTATTATTAGAATCAAAAGAAGAAAGAATAAAAGAGTTAAATAATTTAATTAAAGCAGGGGAAGTTGAATTAAAATTTATTGAAGATTATATTTTTAGTTCTAATGATACTAGACTAATATATTTATGTGGAAAACATATAGAGAGGATAAATAAAGGAAGAGTAGCGAATACTTTATCTAAAAAATTAGATAGTTATTATATTTTAGAATATGCCTATTTTATTCAAAATTTAAAAGATTTATCAGAAGAAGAAAAAAAGAAAATTTTAAATGAACTTAGTAAAGGAATGATAAGAAGTAAAGATCCAATCAGAATGTATTATTATGCGAGAGGCATTATGTTTGCGCCAATTGAGGAACTAGCTGCTGCTATGGCAAAATCTGATAATAGTACATACATTTTTTATATGTTAAGAGACGTTGGCGCAAAATTAGAGCCTAAAACAAAAGAGTTATTAGAAAGAAGAGTAATCGAACTAAAAGATCCAAGATACATTGTTGCTGTAGCGAATATTGCAACTATTGTATCAATAAACGAATTTGCAGAAGGGTTATTAAATGCCAAAGAAACGGATATTTACGCAGTTCACTTAAGTATGTTTTTAAAAGACCATGAAGTAGATAATAAAGACTCAAGAGATAAAATTATAAAAGGTATAGTCGAAAGTAAAGACTATATGAGAATTATTGATTTAATAAAGAATACAGAAAACACAACGTATATTGGAATGATAGATTACATTTTAAATGAAAATAATAATGCTAAAAAAACTGATTTTTGGTTAAATTATATAATCACCTTAGCTATATGTAATAGACCTTGTTCAAGTTATGCTGTAGATAAAATTATAGAAAGTAAGAACGTTGAAATAATAACAATTGCTATATACTATATGGAAAATGAAGAATTAAGAGAAAAACTTCAAAATGCATTAAATGGCATACCAAATTTAGACGATGAATACAAAGGAACAAAACTTAAAAGAGAAATGATTTTAAGAGTAAGAAAAGATTTAAAATAAATAATTATATTCAAATTAAGAGGAGGTAAATATATGGAAGAAAATATATATTATTTAGATGTTGTAGGTTATAACGATTATTTACAAAGAATAAGTGCATTAGAGGAAGAATTAAAAAGTTTTTTAGCAACAAGAAGTACAGAAGCAAAAGATATTTTATTAGATGAACACTATTCAAGCGCAACCTCATGTGATTTAGTTAGAAGAGAAAAATTGATTTTAGATAATTTACAAGATTTGCGAAAAAAAAGAGATCGAATAAAAATTATTGAAAAACACGGAGAAGATACAAGAGTAGATATAGGTGACAGATTATTATTAGAAATAATGTTTCCATCACATGATGTTGAAGAAATGGAAACTGAATTAACAGCAACTATAGGAACATTACATAATGAAGATAAAATTTCGATTAATTCACCTCTTGGAAGAGCGTTATACAATCAAGTTATTGGAGGAATATATACATATCAAGTTGGTGAAAGAAAAATGTCTGTTCACATTAAACAAAAATTATTAACAGAAGATAAACCAGTTGAAAGAAAATAAGAGATATCAAGATAGATATTTCTTTTTAAATGGTAAACAATAAAACAATTGACATTTAACCTCTCAAACTATATAATTTAAACTATAATTATAAGAAAAGAGGGCTTATATGTACGATTATAAAACTATAGAACAAAAATGGCAAAAATATTGGCAAGAAAATGAAACTTTTAAAACCGATGTTTGGGATTTTAGCAAACCAAAATATTATGTATTAGATATGTTCCCTTATCCAAGTGGTGTTGGCTTACATGCAGGACACGTTGAAGGATATACGGCAACAGATATAGTATCACGTATGAAAAGAATGCAAGGGTACAATGTATTACACCCAATGGGTTATGATTCTTTTGGTTTACCTGCGGAACAATATGCAGTTCAAACAGGTAATCATCCAAGTGGTTTTACTGAAAAAAATATTAAATACTTTAGTGAACAATTAAATACTTTAGGTTTTGATTATGACTGGTCAAAAATGATTTCTACAAGTGATCCAAAATATTATAAATGGACTCAATGGATATTTAAAGAATTATACAAAGATGGTTATGCTAAATATATCGATATGCCTGTTAATTGGTGTGAAGAATTAGGAACAGTTTTATCAAATGATGAAGTAATTGACGGAAAATCTGAAAGAGGGGGCTACCCTGTAATTCGTAAAAAAATGAAACAGTTATGTATCGACCAACCTAAATTTGCGGAAAGGTTATTAGAAGGCTTAAATGAAATTGATTGGCCCGAATCTACTAAAGAGATGCAAGCGCATTGGATTGGTAAATCTATTGGAGCTCATGTTAAATTTAAAATTGATAACCATGATTTAGATTTTACTGTATTTACAACTCGTCCAGATACATTATATGGTGCTACATATTGTGTATTAGCTCCCGAACATGAATATGTTGATATAATAACTACACCAGATAAAAAAGAAGAAGTTTTAGAATACAAAAAAGTATGCGCTAGTAAAAGTGATTTAGAAAGAACAGAACTAAATAAAGATAAAACAGGAGTATTCACTGGTGCATATGCTATAAATCCTGTTAATGATACTAAAATACCAATTTATATAAGTGATTATGTTTTAGCAAGTTATGGCACAGGAGCAATAATGGCAGTTCCAGCTCATGATGAAAGAGATTATGAATTTGCTAAAAAATTTAATATTCCAATAATTCAAGTATTAGCTAAAAACTTTATTGGCAGTGGTTCTTCTGAAGTAAGAAGTGATAAACCAATGACTGAAAGAAGAGTAGTAAATGCTATAATTAAACATCCAACTGAAGATAAATATTTGTGTGTAAATAACAAAAAATTTAACTGGATAGATTTTGTAATGGGTGGCATTGAAGGAGAAGAAACACCAATTGAAGCTGCTAAAAGAGAAATTACAGAAGAAACAGGATATACAGATTTTGCGGATTTAAGAGAGATGGAATTTATTTATTATGATACATTTTATGCAGCCCATAAAGATGTAAATCGCCATATAACTTGTTATACAGTTGTTGGAAAGCTAAAGAGTTTAGAACAAATAGCTATTTCCAAAGAAGAGCAAGATATCGCTGATATCAAATGGATAAATAAAGAGAATTTATTAGATACATTAACTAATGAAGCTCACAAATATAGCTTTTCATTATTAATGAAAGGTGAGGGCGCATACACTGATGATGGAACTCACATTAATTCTGAAATCTTAAATGGTTTAAATAAAGAAGAAGCTATTAATAAAATGGTTGCATGGTTAGAAGAAAGAGGATTAGGCTCTAAGAAAATTAATTATAAGTTTAGAGAATGGATATTTGCTCGTCAAAGATATTGGGGTGAACCAGTACCAATTGTTCATTTAGAAAATGGAGAAGATATATTACTTGAAGATAAAGAATTACCTCTTGTTTTACCAGAATTAAAAGATTACAAAGGTCACAATGGAAAGGCTCCTTTAGAGAATGCTGTTGAATGGAAAACATACGTTACCGAAAATGGTATTAAAGGAGTAAGAGAAACATCCACTATGCCAGGCAGTGCTGGTTCTAGTTGGTATTATTTAAGATATATCGACCCAAATAATGATAAAGAATTTTGTAATCAAGAATTAGCCAAACATTGGTTACCAGTTGATTTATATATGGGTGGACCAGAGCACGCTGTAGGGCATTTAATGTATTCTAGAATTTGGAACAATTATTTATATGATAAAGGTTTATCACCTGTTAAAGAACCATTTAAAAAACTAGTTCATCAAGGAATGATACTAGGTGAAAATGGTATCAAAATGGGAAAAAGATATCCTGAGTTTGCTATTGACCCTAAAGATATCGCAGCAAGTTATGGTGCTGACACATTAAGATTATATGAAATGTTTATGGGACCAATTGAAGATTCCAAACCATGGAGTAGTAAAGGAGTTGAAGGAGCTAAAAAGTTTGTAGATAGAGTGTGGCGTTTCTTCACTAATATGGAAAACATCACAGATAATAATGATGGTTCATTAGATAAAGCCTATCACACAATGGTTAAAAAAGTAACCAATGATTTTGAGACATTAGGATTTAACACAGCAATTAGTCAATTTATGGTTTTTGTGAATGCTTGTTATAAAACTATGAAATGTCCGAAAGTTTATGCTGAAGGTTTTATTAAGATGTTATCGTGTGTAACCCCACATTTAGGCGAAGAAATATGGGAAATGTATGGACATAATAGTACTATTGCATATGAGTCTTGGCCTACATACGACGAAGAAAAATTAGTGGATGATGAAGTTAATATAGCTATATCTGTAAATGGCAAACTTCGTAACACCATTAAAGTTGCTTTAAATACTGAAGAAGAAGTTTTAAAAGATTTAGCATTAAAAGATGAAAAAGTTGCTAAATATTTAGAAGGCAAAGAAATAGTTAAAACTATAATAGTTCCAAATAAAATAATCAATATAGTTGTAAAGTAAAAATAAAGTAGAGAAAAATCTCTGCTTTTTTTATTTAATAAGTGGTATACTATAAATAATAGGAGGATTATATGAAACTAGAGAATAAGATAGCAGTTATAACTGGTGGGGCAATGGGTATAGGAAAAGGCATTGTAGAAGTATATCTAAAATATGGTGCGAGTGTCATAATATTAGATTGCAATGAAGCATTAACAAATACGCTAACAGAACTAAATGCGAAGTATCCTAATAAAATTAATGGCTTTATTGTTGATATTAGAAACAAAGAAGTATTAGAAGCTTGTGCCAAAGAAATAGAAAGTAGATATGGCCACATTGACATTTTAGTAAATAATGCTGGTGTATGTAAACTTACTACTTTTGAAGATATGGATGATAATACTAGAGATTTCCATTTTGATATCAATATCAATGGTACATGGAATGTTACTAAAGTATTTTTACCACTAATTAAGAAAACTGGTAAAGGAGCAATAGTTAATTTATCAAGTGTAACAGGTCCAATGGTCGCAGATAGTGGAGAAGTAGCATATGCCACGAGTAAAGCAGCGGTTTTAGGTTTTACTAAAAGTTTAGCAATGGAAGTAGTTATTAACAATATTAGAGTAAATGCAATTATGCCAGGTTATGTAAAAACACCTTTAGTAGACAATATGGCGATATTATCAAACGAGGAAAATCCTAATTCTGTTGTAGAAGATATAGCAGCCTCTATACCAATGGGTAGACTAGCAGACCCTAAAGAAATAGGTGAGCTAGCAGCTTTCTTAGGAAGTGATGAAGCAAGTTATATAACAGGTCAAGGAATAGTCATTGATGGAGGTTCCACTTTACCAGAGACTTCTTCAATG
>CANDSI010000056.1 GCA_947388575.1 uncultured Mycoplasma sp. | reverse complement strand
CAGAAATATTAAAAATTGATTCGATTAAAAATGCTGATGAAAGTTATTTAATTAAGTTAACAACAACAGAACCAGCTTGTTTAAATGACAAAAGTTGGACTTGGAGTAGCACTTACGCAAGATTATTTAAAAAGAATTTTACTTCTGTTGATTTAATAAATGTTGTAGAAGAAATTTTGTCATTTACTGATAAGTATGACAATAAAACTTATGAAAAAATAAATATAACTTTAATAAATAACGAGATTGTTACTACTCACGAAATAATAGAACATAAAGAGCATACTTATTGTGAAGATATAGAAACTTACGAAGCGACTGAAAACAACACTCATAATCGTATTGTTAAACAAGTATGTAGCTTTTGCAAAGAAGAAAAAATAATTTTAAATACAAATGAAGCATGTATAGACAGTGAAATTCAAAATTTAGAAGATGATGAATATTGTTATATCAGAAAAAAAACTTGTACTAAATGCAGTCAAGAAACTTACAGAGATGCACAAAAGCACATAGAAGGCGAACCAGATGAGTTTGGCATAATTCAATGCGATAATTGTGGCAAAGTGCTTGGAAGAAAAGAGCAAGAAATTCCAACGATTCCGATTAGTTAAGAGGTATAATATGAGAAATATAACATTAGGACAAATAGAAATAGCACTAGCATTTCTAGTAGCATTAATCGGTTCAATAGAATTTATAAGCATTCGATTTAGGCGAAAGGTTACAAAAATTTTAGAACCAATTTATCAAAAAATAGATAATCTTGAATTAATTACAGATAAGAATTTTCTAGTGAGATTTTTATCTGACGTCGAACAAGGGCAAGTGATAGATGAAATAGAATGGGAAAGGTTTTATGAAACATACAAAAGATACCACGACCTAGGGGGTAATTCTTACATAGATCACAAAGTAGAAAAATTAAAGAAAGAAGGAAAGATTTAAATGGAAATAGAATTAATATTTGGAGTAATACAAGCAGTTGTTACAGCAGTCTTAGGGAGTTTCACTAAAAAAGGGAAAGTACCAAAACGATTTATACCACTACAAAACGCAATAGTAGGAATGATAGCGGGCTTATTATCAGTATATTTTGAAGTATACGATAATGTAATTATAGCTATGTTTATGTGTTTAGCAGTAAGTATGGGTGTAGGTGGTGTTTATGATGCTACACAAACAAAAAGAAAAAAATAGAAAAGAGGTTTTATTTATGAAAAATGAAGAAATAATTGGCTTAACTGATGAAGAATTTGAAGAAATGGAAGGTGAAAAATAATGTATCCAATTAAATCAGATAGAATTGGAGTAACTTGTAAATTTGGACCTAGAACTTATACATACAAAGGAAAAAAAGTAAGTGATATCCACAAAGGAATTGACTTAATAGCAATTCCGAACAATCGAAATGAAGAAATAGTAGCATTTGCTGATGGTGTTGTTACGGCAGTTCAAAAAACTGGAGTACAATATGGTTTAGGCTGTTTCGTAAGAATTAAACATGACAATGGATATTATACAAAGTACTTTCATATGAAATCTGGTTCTATTGTTGTGAATATAGGTGATAAAGTAGTTAAAGGACAAAAACTAGGTATAATTGGCAAAACAGGACAAAGTACGGCAGAGCACCTACATTTTCAAATTGATAAAGGAAGTAATGCTAGCGCAATAGACCCTTATGCTTATTTATTTAATGATAAAGAATTTGAGGCTTCAAAACAAGAAGAATATCCAAAGGGCAATTACATCACATTAGAAGCTATGAATATCAGAAGTGGTGTAGGAGTTAATTATCCAATCAAAAAAGTAAAAGATATGTCTGTTAATGGACGTAAGCACGCAACTAGTACAAACTTAAATGCAAATGCCTGCTATAAGAAGAATACCGAATTTACAGCTCTTGAAATTTTAAAAAATGGTAACGAATATTGGGCTAAAAGTCCAAGCGGATATATTTGTTTAAAAGGTGCCAGTGGCAAAGTTTATTGTAAAAAGAAATAGAGGTTAGTTCTTAATGAGCTAGCCTCTTTTTTATTGCAATTATTTATCTATTAATATATAATATCTTTTTGAAAGAGGAAAAAATGGAGCAATTAAAATTAGCATATGATTTATATAACAATTCAATTTACTTAAATCATTTAGACAAAATAGAAAATAAAGAAGTACTTGAAATTTTTAAAAGAATTAACAATAGAAAAGAATTATATTTATATATATTAGATTTAATAAATGATAATGATTCAGCATATTCAAAAAGATTAAAAGAATGGGTTTATTGGGAGATGGGTAAAGATTATTATCAAGAGTTAATAAATGCTATAAATGATTATATTAAATGTGTAATAGATGAAGATGTGTTAAGAAGACAAGAAACAGAATGGAGTAAAGGGTATATAATTTCTTTTAATGAAGCGAAGAATATATTTATATCTAAAAAATTGTATCACGTATCTTGCTTAGAATATAAGTTGAAAAAATATGATGGAGCTTTAAAAAGTATTGAAAGTTCTATTAGTTTATCGTATCTTTTAACAGACACTTTGATAAAGCAAAAATATAAAGTACTAACTAAAATTGATAAATTAAAAGCAAAAGATTATTTAGAATCGTTAAATAATGAATACAAAGATAGAAAATTTGGTAATATTGATGGTACAAAGAAAGAGAGGTATGAGTATCTAAGAAAAATGAATATAAGATTTGAAATAGATAAATTGTTAGAAAAAAATAAAATCTAGTTTATAATTGAGCTAGATTTTTTATATACAAAAAAAGAAATAACTATTGTTATTTCTAAGTGCGAAAGTTTACTTATTTATATTGCAAAAATGCTAAGATTAAAACTTTTTTTATGTTGTCTGAAATATCATAATAGATTCTTTAAATTGCAAAAATGCTAAGATTAAACTTTTCTTATTATGTATGTAACAACATAACAAATTCTTTATATTTTAATATAAAGAGATTAAATATGTAAAAATTTCTTTTCACACAGCTATATAATAGCACATTTATTTCAAAATGTAAAGTTTTATTTTTGATACTATTTATTTTGACTGATAAATGTGATTTTTTCTACTAAAACCTCTAAAATATACTTTTTTTCCTTGTCATCTGTCTCATAACTTCTTGATTGCAATTTACCTTTGATACCCACTATATCACCTTTATGGCAATAATCTTTAGTAGCACTTGCTATTCCATTCCATAACACACATTTTATAAAATCTGTTTCATATATACCATCACTATTCCGATAATCTCTTGGAACAGCAACATTAATAACTGTTCTTTTAGTTCCATCGTTAATTTCTTTAACTTCTGGTTCGTGAGTAAGTCTACCAACTAAAGTAACATTATTCATCATTATACTAATCCTTTCTCTTTTAATTCAGTATATCCTTTTTCAATGTCGCCATCTCTTAAAAACTCCAATGCCTCTTTTTTTGATTTTGCAGGCATATAAGGGTATTCGCCCATATACGCATATCCCGGAGCAAAACTAAGCATATACTTGCAATCATCAATTAAGCCATCTTCTTTTTCTAATCTTCCAAAATATTTTTTATACTTTTTTGGTATTTTTAGTTCAATATTCATTATTTAATACCTCCTAATTCTATAATTTGTTTTAATGTTAAAACTCTCTTATAACCCTTGACTGGCTTATTGAGTAGTTTGTGTATTAATTGTTTTAAAGTCCACTTAATACCATATAAATTTAATTTCATTTTTCTTTTTCTCCTTTAAACATTTGTTCTCATATATTATACTATATTTTTATAAGAAACCCAACCATTAATTCTTTTCTAATGTAGCAATGCAAATATATTTTTCATCAGTTACATCAAAAAAATTTTTATTATACTCTTTACTATATACTTTTCTAAAATGATAATCCATTAATGAATTAAGATGTTTTCTTGTTGTTTTATTTAAGTCTAATGATATCATTAATTGATAATAAACTTCATATATAGCAAAAGCTTTAAACTCATCTAATTTAATTTCACTTTCTATTGTTTTCATACCAAAACCTCACTTTCTAAAATCATAATAATATTTCTACCAAAAATCACTCTTTATCAGATTATAATATCTTAATATTTTTTGTATATTAAATCTTCTTCTTTCCAATTATCATATTTTTCTTTAAAGTGATTTTTAGCTTTTTCTTTCATCTTTTCTCTTTGCTTAGATTCTTCAAATAGTTTATGGCATTTATAACAATTAGTCATTATGTTTTTAGGTTCTATTCCTAAGCCGCTATGACTTCTTTTTATATAGTGAGAATTAGCATAATGCCAAGTTACTGGTGTATCACAAAAAATACATTTATGATTATCACGTTCCCAAACTATTAATTTGATTTTTTTAGGTATTTCTGTTGCTTTGGTTAATTTATGTTTTTTACCTTTAATAGGTTGCTTTTTTAAATTGGTCGAATTCGATTTATTTAGTTTTTCGTTAATAGTGTTTTTATATTCTTCACATTCTTTACAGAATAAAGGTACTTTCTTTTTATCTTTTAAACAGTATCCATATTTGATTTTTTTCTCTGTTCTTGTTCTATAATATTTACAATTCATATAACCAGCTCCTAACTTCATAGCTGGATATATTCCCTGATGGATCAATAAGATTAATCTATGATGGAACAACATGTCATGCTAATGGAACAAGTACAAGCGATAGTATAGCAGTAGCAAGTACAGCATACAATTCAAGTTATAATAATAGTTCATATGTAGGATGGACATATACAGCAGGAAGTCAAAGAACATTAAGCGGAACGGCATCAAACGCAAAATCAAAACTAGAGTCATGGTATAATAGCAATCTAGCAAGTTATGCTAGTAAGATAGCAGATGGAAAATACTGCAATGATAGAAATGTACAGAGTGGATCTAGTTGGGCAGCAACAGGAAGTACATTCTACTATGCAGGATACAAGAGATTGTATACAGATTATGCACCAACATTAAGTTGTAACTCTGGCGATGTATATACATTAAAAGTAGGATTAATCACAGCAGATGAAGTAGAGTTTGCAGGAGGAAAGAATGCTAATAATACATCATACTACTTGTACAATGGACAGAACTACTGGACCATGTCCCCGTGTTACTGGCTCGGCTTTGCTACCGTGTTCTATGTACCTTCGAATTGCCACCTCAGCGCTGGCAACGTGAACAGCACTTATGGTTTGCGCCCAGTAATAAATCTGAAGGCTGATGTAACATTTTCTAGTGGTAATGGTACTTTAAATAATCCGTATGCAGTACAATAATAAAGGTGAGGTTTTGGTAATGAAGTTTAAGATAGAAGAAAAAGAAGAATACATCTTTCGAAATATAAGATTTAGTAAAGAATTATTTAATGAAATAAATAAAGTGAAAGGTAAAAATACTTTTACTAAATTTGTAATAGAAGCTATTAAATATGCTATTGATAATATGGAAGATTAAATCTTCTTTTTTATTGCTTTAGTTGATAAGTATACAACAATTATAATGTTAATTATTTCGGCGATAACAAGAGAATACATACCTATGTGACATAATGATAAGATAGTCATAAATATTAATTTAGCTAAAATAGCTATTAAAGTAATATACATGCAAGTTTTAGATTTGTTTATAGCTTGTAGTACACTCATTAAAGGACCTTCTAAATAAAATAAAACAAAGAAAGGAGCTAATATTCTGATATAGTTAGATCCATCCGTGGTGTTGTAAAGAGTTAGTAAAAGTTTGTCTCTAAAAATATAAATGCTGCTTGAAAATATAAGTCCAACAATAAATGATAGAATTAAAGCTTGTTTCAGTCTTCTTTTAACCATTTTCAAGTTTTTATTAGAGTAAAACTTGGATATTTCAGGTAAAAGAGATGAAGATATAGCTTGAATAAAAAATGAAGGCATAGAAAGTAAAGCAATAGAATAGGCATTGTATGCACCATATTCATTTAAAATGTAATTCATAGAATAACCACTATATAATAAAATATTAGTTAATATTATTGGTTCGAAAAAGAAACCTATATTACCAATAAGTCTAGAAGATACAGTTGGTATAGAAATATTTAAGATGTTTTTTGTTGTAGATAAATCTGGCTTTAAATCATTTTTAGTTATATTAACTTTTTTAGGAATGAAAACTAGAAATGTTAAAATAGAAGCTATTTCGGTAACAATACTAATTAAAATAAAACCTATAACTGATTCTGTAATACCTTTATTAACTAAAGAGGGAATGAATAAATATATTAAAATTATTCTGATTATTTGCTCTATAATATTTGATATAGTGTTGGGAATCATATTTTGTTTACCAAAAAAATAACCTTTCAAAATACTAGATATAGATACAAAAGGAAATGTTAAAGCCATTGCCATTATAAGAATGCTAGCTCTTTGATCGTGTAAGACGCTGGCGATTAAGTCTTTAGTAAAATAAATAATAGTAATAGTTAAGATGTTTAAAAATATTGTTATAAGTGTGGCATTAGCTAGTATTTTAATACTTCTTTCTTTGTTTTCACTTATTAATTTAGATATTACAATAGGAAGAGATAAAGTAGCTATTGTAAGCAGAAGAGAATAAGTTGGAGTTACTAAAGCATATAAACTTATGGCTTCTGTACCTACCATTCTTGTATATATTATTCTAATGAAGAAACCTAAGACTTTGGTTATTAGACCACCTAACATTAAAATAAATGTTGCTGTTAAAAATTTATTTTTATTCATAAGTACTCCT
>CANDSI010000055.1 GCA_947388575.1 uncultured Mycoplasma sp. | reverse complement strand
TTGTTCTCCTTCTAATTTTAGCATAATGTTTTGATAATACTGCTCTTGAACGGATGGATGATATGAATGATTTAATTCATTAAAACCAATTAATATACTAAATAGCAAAATAATAATAAATCCATGATTGGTAATAAGGGTTTTATACATTTCGTGTCTAAATAGATTTGAGTGTGGTTTAAATTTTAAACCTATCATTCGTGATTTTTTTTGCTTTAATTGTAAGTTCTTTCCTTTTAAGAAAAATCTATAACATAAAACCATTCCTATGAGCATTAATGCAACTATCATAATCCATGACAAAACAATACGAGAAATTGGATAGCCAAAAAAGTTTAAATTCAAATATGTACCATACAGACTCTCTGTTCTAAATAATCCAAATAAGTTCAAGTGTTTTAATATTTCAAATTTAGAAACATTTGGAATAATTGTATATAAAATCCAACTTACTACTAATGATATTATTCCATATAGATATGGCAATAATATACTATCGGAAAGTATGCAAAATGCTGTAATGGCGGTACAAAGTCCAAAAAGGATAAAGCTTTTTGTTATAATAGAAATAAGTATATATCCCAAAATGTTAATAGATAAATTACTTCCAATATAAGGGCTAATTGATTGAAGTTTTATACTAATATCACTAAAACCTGTAGATATTCCAAAGAAAATATAATTTGATAAGAAGAATATAACTTCAAACGAGATACAGCTAATAAAAAGTGCAATCAGTTTAGCAATGATACTATGGCTTATTCCATATTTAGTACTACGAGTTATATAAAAAAGTCCCTTTTCCTTTTCTTCGGTTATTAAACTTCCTATAAATAAAAATGCTAGTAATATTACAAAAATATCAGTCCATATATTTTCCATTGTAGATGTAATCATTTTAGAAGAAATATAGCATATCCCATTATTATCAAGTTTTTCATAGTCTGATGTACTCTTTTTTATATTACGAGAAGAAAAATCGTTTTCATCTCCATTTTGATTTTTAAATACAGAAATTCCATCAAGTGCATTTTCTTTTTCTCTTATTTCTTTTAAATATAAATCGTAGTTTGAAACTTTTGTATATTCATCATATACTTCATCTATAAATTTTTGTTCTTTTTCAAACGAATTTGTAAAATGTAGATAGTTTCCTGACTTATATAAATCATAATAAGTTTCAAAAAGTTTTGGTTGTTCTTGCATTTCTTGCTTTGCAAATTCTGCTCCCATTTCAGTATTTTGCATTGAAATAATATTCATAACAAAAGAAACACCATCAATATCCCTTTTTAATTTTTCGATGTATTCACCTTTTTGAGATTCATCCATATTTGCTATCTCTTCTCCAAATTGTTTATAGGATGAAAGAGCTATTCTATCCTCATTTTCAATATTTGTATACCAAAGGAAAAATATATTTATCATAAGCAATAAACAAATACTAAAAATAAAACTTCGCTTGCACCATATTTTTTTTAGTTCAAAATAGATAAGCCTAAACATAAATTATTCCTCCCCAAATATTTTCATATATACATCTTCTAAATTAGTAGCATTATATTTATCACAAAGTCCATTTACATTTGCATAATCAATTATTTTTCCAGTTTTAATTAATATTATTTTTTTAGCAATAGATTCAATATCTGAAACAACATGAGTTGATACTAGAATAATTTTATCTTTTGAAAGTTCTGCTATTCTTTCTCTTATTCTTACTCTTTCTTTTGGATCAAGTCCTGCTGTAGGCTCATCTAATATAACCAATTTAGGATTTCCAATAATTGCTTGTGCTATTAAAATTCTTTGTTTCATTCCACCTGAATATGTACCAATTTTTTGATTTGATTTTTCTAACATGTTCACATATAGTAGAACTCTATTTATTTCATCTTCCATACTACTTTTGGAAATTCCTTTTAAAGTTGCCATATATGAAAGAAATCTTCTTCCTGAAAAAGTTTCATACATTCCCTGTTGTTGTGGAGCATACCCTAGCAAACTCCTATAATTACTTCCTAGTTCTTTGACTTCCGTTCCTTCCCATTTTATAGTCCCCTCTGTAGGTTCAAGATTTCCAGTTATTATATTCATTAATGTTGATTTTCCTGCACCATTTGGACCAAGAAGCCCATAAATTCCATTATCTAGTTTTAAAGAAACATCATTTAAAGCAATTTTCTCTTTATATTTTTTAGAAATATTACAAAGTTCAAGCATTATCTTCCCCCCTTATTAATTAATAATATTATTAATCATTTTTATTTCAGTAAAATTATGGTTTCCTTTATATAAATCTTCTTTGCTAATTAAACCACAATATTCTTTTTTAGTTTCATAAGAACCATCTTGATGATAATTTACATCTGAATCATAAATAACTAAAACTTGTGTTTTACTTTCTGCAATAATATCTAAAGTTCTTCCTACTGTTTTGTTTACAAGTTTTGAATGAGAAATTTTTCCTGTATTTTTATCAACAAAGTAAAGAGTTTTGTCATTAAAACTATACTCATAGCACATTATTTTATCTCCAATAATTCCATAAATACCATTTTGAGATAATTTTACAAAAGAATTTTTTTCTCCTGTTTTTAAATCAATTTTTATAATTTCACCATCTCCATCTTTAGAAAAATATAAGTATTTTTCATCTGTTACATAACTGCGAGAATGTGCTGCGAATATACGATAGATTTCTTTACTTTCTCTATTTTCTACATTAAGAGTTTTAAATACATCATAAGAATTTTTGTACACTTCAGTATCTTCACTATGTTTTTCTTCTTCTGAAACCTTTTTTCCAAAATCTATTCCATGTAAAATTAGATTTTTATCACTACATCCAATAACATCCCATTCAACATTATCATTAAAGTCCATAGAAAAAACTTTCTTTTCCTTTTTTGTTTTTACATCTAAATAAACTAAATTTTTCTCTGATGATGTTTGATAAGAATTACCATTAATGCTTTTTGCTGATACTTTTTTAGTAACAAAATAAAGCCCATTCTCATCTCCAACTACAAAATCTTCTACAGTAAGATTACTGTCAAATGTATAAATTTTTTCTCTATTTGTTCCATCCAAGTTTAAACAATATAATATGCTAGAGCTTCCTTCTACTCCAGAACTTGTACTTATTCCTAGAGCTACGACTCCATCTTGATCTTGCTCTTTACTTAAAATAAACATCTTATTATTCCATATAAAAAGTATAGATGAGTCAGATGGAACTTCATTTTCTAAAAATACAGATGAGCAACTTTCTGTGTAATGATTACAACCAGAATTACTACATAAATAAATTTCTTGATGAGTAGCAAAGTCAATATACATCAAATGAGATATTCTTTTACCATTTAATAATTTTTCTGTATCACTTTGAAAATAATAATACCCATCATCTGTATTTGAAGTATTAGAAATTAAAGATAATTTACCTTTCATTTCTATTTCATCTGTTCCTTTTCCTGTTACCCAATCAAAACCTTTTGATACAATATCATCATTTGTTACGCCTATATTTTTTAATAATTTTCCACCAAATATTAATACCAAACCTATTCCAATAATTATCAATAAAATAATTAGTTTCTTCATAAAAAAACCTCCTTAACAATTTCTAAGTGACAAAGTCACTAAGAAATTATAACACTCGCCATAATTATCTAGTATGGAGCTTTTCATTGCTTTTGCAATGAAAATTCCTACTATATGAAAAATGACCTCCTTAAATTGCCATAAATGGCTTATAAGGAAATCATATATAATAAAAGTCAAAAATTGGTCAAATTTCTATAAAAATTTTTACTTTTGCTCCACCAGATATATCATTAGATAATTCTAGCTTTCCTCCATGCTTTTTGCAAAGAATACGACTAATTATTAATCCTAATCCACAATGTTTGTCATCACTTGAAGTAGGTATAATTAAATTGTTTCTTTCTTTTAAAACATCTTCTGAAAAACCTATACCATCATCTACAATAGAGATTATTAAATAATTTTCTTGTATATTAAATGATAAATTAATTTTTTCTTTGGAATATCTAAGAGCATTATTAATTATGTTTTCTAAAATTCTATAAATAATATAAGAATCTATCTTTATCTTTTCTTTAAATAACTTCTCTGTCTCTAAATTCAATCCTATCCCTTTAGATTTTGTCATTTGTTTTAAATCTGATTTTACATCTTCAATAAATTTTCTAGTAGAGATTTCTTTACGATTTACTTCTATATCCTCTAAGGCATTAATTGTACGAATAGAATCTGTGTATCTTTCTAGTCTTTTAGCTGTTTTATTTATATTTGAAGTAATTTCTAAAATTTTATCTTTACTTAAATTATCATTTTGTAAATTTGTTTGTAAATATTCTGCATATCCTTCTATAATTGATATTGGATTTCTTAAATCATGAGCTACTGATGCTTGCACTAATCTTCTTTCTTCAATCATTTTCCATAATTCTTTGTTTGTTTCTTCAAGTATTTGTCGCATCTTTTCAAAAGAATTACAAAGTTTCCCCATTTCATCATTTGATGTATAAGATAATTTGAAATCAAGGTTTTTATTTGATATTTGTTCCATTGAATTTTCAAGGAGTTTTAATGGTTTATTTAATTTCTTACGATAAAAAATAAATCCACAAATTAAAATTCCAACTATAGAAAATATCATTGGCATTGCTATCATTGATATTCCACATATTTGATATGCAATTTTTCTTTTTGGAGTTAGCATATCAAAATTATTTTCAATTTTTTCAATACTTGTTTTTATATCAGATAGTTCAGAGTTATTTATCGAACCACCTTCTTCTACTGTCACTAAGGGAATATTATACATTTCTTGTCCTAATTCTGTACTAAATTCAAGTTCTTCCGTTCTTCCATCACTATATGTTATATTTAATGTTACCCAAATCGTATTAGAGTCTGGCAATAAATACTCTCGAAATTTTTGACATCCCCATATACTTAATAATGATAAACATATAACAATGAAAAATGTAATTAAAACAATTAATACAAAATAATTTTGTAATGAACTGCATTTCCTTTTTAATTTTTCCATCTATAACCTACTCCCCAAATAGTTTCAATATAATCGTTTCCTGTTATTTCTTGAAATTTATTACGAATTTTTCTTATGTGCTCTTTTACAACATTACTATCTCCTTCTGCATCATATCCCCATACTGTTTCATAAATTTTTTCTTTATCAAAAACTTGTCCTTTATTTGTAATTAAATATTCTATTAAATCAAACTCTTTTTTTGAAAATGGTATTTCTTTATCGCCATAAGATATTGTTTGTTTCGATAAATTAACGATTAGTCCATCAGGAGTTGTAAAAATGGAAAAAGTATTTTTATTTCTCTCATCTCGGCGTAAATGTGCTTCAATACGAGCTGTTAATTCTTTAAGGCTAAAAGGTTTAGTAATATAGTCATCTCCACCATACTGAAATCCATTTATCTTATCTTGCTCTGTAATACGAGCTGTCAAAAAAATAATAGGACAAGATATATGATTTCGTATATTACGGCATAACTCTAATCCATTTGTTCCAGGCATATTAATATCAAGTATGATAAGATTTGGCTGCTTTCTTAATTCTTCCATAGCATCATTTACATTATTTGCTATATGAGTGTTATAGCCACAGTTTTGCAGATGTGAAGATATTAGATCTGTTATCATTTCTTCATCATCTACAATTAAAATTTTATATTTCATATCCATGACCCCTATTATATTTTAATTTATAATTGTCAATTTTTTGTCAAATTATCAAAAATATACTAAGCATATCTTTTTACCTTTCAAATTTGTGTTTATACCCATATAATCATTATTAGTAAAACAATTCCCATAACAATGAATGAATATCCCATAATCTTACTCATTTTTCTAAATGACTTCTCACTTTTAGGCATTGGATGAAATATTGTCTTGCCCATCTCATAGCTCATTTTAGGAATATAATTTCCTATAATCATAAATAATATTCCTAATATTAAACATATACTTTTTCCAACATATACTGTGCTTCCTAGTGGTACTTCTACCATAATAACATAAAATAACACTGATACAACAGGAATAAACCATTCCATTATTTTTAATATTTTAGGTTTTTCCTCATTTTTTAATTTATTTAATTTTGTATTAATAGCAATTAAGCATATTGCTTGAACAATAGCCATAATTAGTGGTAACCCAAATAATGCAAAATTTTTATGTGCATAATTATCTATTACATCATTTGTTGTAAAATGAATTGGCATTTGTTCTGGTAGTTTATTGTAAAGTATGCTACCTAGAATCATTGGTAATAAACATATAATTACACTTAAAATTAGTGTTTTTCTATTTTTCTTTTCCATTCTTATTTCCTCCCAACTTATAAATCCATACTAAAACATCTTCAAATACAGAACTATTCAACTCATAAAATATAAAGTTCTTTTGTTTCGTTTCAGTTATTAGATTTGCTTTTTTTAAGTTCGATAAATGATAGGATACTGTTGCTCCTGTTAAATTGAAACTACTTGATATTTCTCCTGCTGTTTTTCTTCCATCTTTTAATAATTCTAATATTTCTCTTCTTACAGGATCACTAATTGCTTTTAATGTTTCTGACATTCCCAAAATAATCACCTTACTTATAGTATTTCGATATATATCTAAATAGATTATAATATTTTATAAATCAAAAGTCAATAACTATTTCGATTTTTTTCTAAATAGTTAAATAAAATTTAGATTAGTTATATTTCAAACTAATCTATAACTTGACTATCTAATTTTTTGTCAAGCCTTTTTTTATAAGTTTATTATATTATTTTTTGTATAGCAAACAAGCGAAAATAATATATTTAAAAAAAACACATCGGAAAGCCTTAACATTTGCATACTTTTAAATTTCCTCTTTGGCTTTTTTGTTAATTTGTTCATGAATAGGGTTAGTCAAAACTACCACTTTTTAAACCTAACAAATCTAATGTTACAAAATTAAATCCTAAATCTTTTATTTGCTGTA
>CANDSI010000054.1 GCA_947388575.1 uncultured Mycoplasma sp. | reverse complement strand
AGTAATTAAATTAGTTAGAGAAGCTTTAACGAATCCTGATTTTGGTTTCAACATGAATTTATTATATAAATATGCATATTCTCTAATTATGACTTATAAAGTAAAAGAGGCAATAAGAGTACTTAAAGTAATAGCAAAAAATGATACAAAAGCTGAGATGCTTTATAAAGTAGAGCTTATCTTAAGCAAATTAGAAAAAAAGCAAGTTATAAAGCTTTATATAAAAGATTATTTAAAAAAAGGCAATAAATTAGAGGCGGGATTAGTAGTTTATTTAAAAAAACCAGAAGATATTCAAAGTAAATATCCAAATTTTGAAAATAATATTAGATATCCTTTTATGATATGGAAAGTAGAAGGAGATAAGATATATGCTTTTCCTATAAGAAAATATATGAACCATGGATTTTATATAACAGCAAATAAATATTTAACAGAAGCTAATTTAGCTTGTAACCCTAATTTAGTTATTTTTGAAGCTGATGCCATATCTAAAGTAGATATGCAAATAGATAGAATAGATTTTAATAATGTAATTAAAGATCTATATGAAAGACTTTGTGTTTTAGGAACAATTAATAATTCACCTAAAAATCATTTTGTTGCAGAATTAGAAAAGAGTTTATCAGTTTCAGTAGGAGATATAGTTACAATATATAATATTAGTAATCATGTTAGAACACATTATTACATAA
Organism: uncultured Mycoplasma sp.; assembly: GCA_947388575.1. The sequence goes on along the minus strand of CANDSI010000054.1, from coordinate 6,600 downwards.
TTGAAAAAGATTATGAAAGCTCAACTTATAAAGCTATAGCAATAAGTCATTTAAATGGAGAGATCTTTATTAAGAATGAAGATATAATAGAAATACCATTCTCGGCATACATCATGGAAAAGGTTGTAGTTTCTGAAGAAAATAAAGAAAAAATAAAAGAAGCTGTTTCATATTTAGAAAAAGAACAAAGGAATTGTAATGGATTAATATTAAAACGTGCAGTATTAAATAAGTTAAGGCATAAAATATCTAAATTTTTAGATTTTTTCACAAAAGAATCTTGAAACATTTAATATATTATGATATTATTAAAAAGCAAGTGGACCCTTAGCTCAGTTGGTTAGAGCATCCGGCTCATAACCGGGCGGTCGTAGGTTCGAGTCCTACAGGGTCCACCATTTTTTAATTTTTGCGCGTATGGCGGAATTGGTAGACGCACTAGACTTAGGATCTAGCGGGCTTCCCATGGGGGTTCAAGTCCCTCTACGCGCACCAAACTTAATACTAAACTCGAACTATTATAGTTCGAGTTTTAAAATACTCAGAGAATCTTAAAGAATTAGATTATGGAAAAGTTATCGTTGGAACTTTTTATCTTGGCACAAGACCAAATTGATGATGTAACGCATTATATAACAAGGCAACGTAAAACCATAAAAAATATCATATATAAAAATTTAAAATATAGAGCAAAAAATATAATAACATTTTGAAGTTTATAAGAGTAGTTATACAAGTACAAAAGTGATTTAACTCAAATATTTAAGTTTTGGGTTTTAATATAGCCAAAATTATGTTAGAATACAAATAAAAATTTAAGAGGAGAAATTAGTAGGGGGAACTATGAATAAAAATTTAGTTATAATATATGCATTTATAATGCTAGAGTGTCGTTTATCAATTGAAAAAGCAAGTGAAATATTTCGTATAGATAAAGATACTTTTCAAAACAATTTAAATCTTACAATATTACCAATTGAGGTTATGAAAGCTTTAAGATATTTAGAATTCGAAACAAAGAGTTATGTTTCAGATAATAAAAGAGGGATTTTTAAAGCTAATTTATATATAAGAAAATTAAGAAAAATTCTAGCACAGACTCAAGGTGAAGAACGAAAGAAAAAATTAGAAGATTTAGTTAATGATTTAAAAGGTCCAGACATAAGATTTGTTTTAGAAAAAAACACAATAGGAGTTATGTATACAAAAGAAGAAAAAGAACAAATTTTAAAATATTGTTTAAAGTATGCTCTTCCTAATAAAGAAATGGAAATTGGTTTTCGCATTTATCATGAAAGTATTAATAAATGGATAAGAGAATTACCAGAAGGTGAATTAAAAATTCGTTTAGAAATATTAAGAAAATATTTAAATTATAAATATACTGGACCAAGAAGTAGAAAATAAATTCTTTATCTTTATTTTTATTCATGTTATACTAAATATATAAGGAGTGAACGATATGGAGAATAAATATTATTTAGCGATCGAAACCAACCCTAATAATTATTTTCCACTTAATTTATTGGACTTGAAAATATTTAATAAAACATCTAATAAAATTGAGGAAATAGATTCATTAACTTTAAAATATACAAAAAAAGAAATAATGGAAGCTATCAAAGAAGCTAACTTATTAGAAATAGATTATGATATGCCATTAGTAATTATATATGTTGAAAAAGAAAAAACTAGAAAAGTTGAAGCTTTAACCAAAGATAACAGTTTTGACATGTGGAATAATTTAAAAGAGAATTATCAAGATAAAAATTATTGTAACAAAATCATAAATTTTTTAAACAAAAGAATAACCGAAGATACTTTAAATACATTAAAGAATAATAAAGGGCAAGAAATGTTTTTGAAAATAATAAGTGAATTACCATATTTCACAGAAAGAAAGTTATATTTTTATTTATATGAAAACTAACATTGAAGATTATATCTTATCGTTTAAAGAATATGTATTATATGAGTTAAATTATTCTCCAACAACAGCAAATACATATCATAATGTTTTATTAGAATATAAACAGTTTTTAAAAAATAAAGACTTAAGTTTTAAAAATATCACTAATAAAGAAGCTAATTTATACAAAGCTCATTTAATAGAAAAAGGTTATGATAATAAAACATCAGCTTTACATATGAGCGCTGCTCGTAGTTTTTATAATTATTTAGTAGAAATAAAGGAGTGTTTAGAAAATCCTTTTAATGGAATAAGAAATCCTAAGATTTCAAAAAAATTACCTAATTTTTTAAAAGATAGCGAAACTAAAAATCTATTTGATAATATTAACTATGATGACGATTTAGAAGTTAGAAATATCCTAATAATTGAAATGCTTTATGTAACAGGACTAAGAGTAAGTGAATTATGCAAGATTAAATTATCAGAATTAAATAATGGGATATTAAAAGTAGTAGGTAAAGGAAACAAAGAAAGAATAGTTTATTATAAAGCATGTGATATGAAACTTTTAAATTATTATATAAGTACTACCAGAAATAATATTTTAAAAGGCATTTCAAGTGAATATCTTTTTCCCAACAAATTTGGCAAAGCTTTAACTACTAGAACAATTGAAAATATAGTAAAGAAATATACTGAACAAAAAAAAATAAAAAGTAAAGTTACACCTCATACTTTAAGACACACTTATGCTACTGATTTATTAAATAATGGTGCTGATATTCGTTCTGTTGGAGAACTATTAGGTCATGAATCACTTAGTACAACTCAAATATATACTCACGTAACAAGTGATAGGTTAAAAAATGTTTATAATAAAGCTCACCCTCGAGCAAAAAAATAATACTTGTAAAATATTTAAGATTTTTTTATAATAAATATAAGGGAGGATAAATATGAAAAAAGTAGGAAGTATAATATGTATAGCAATTTTAATAGGATTAATTATATTTGTAAGTACTAAAACATTAGATGATGGACATTTAAGAATTGAAGGTATCAGAGTAAGAGTTCCAAGTGGAACTTTACTAGTTGAAGAATGTGTTAAAGAAACAGAAAGTGTAGCTTATTGTGAAAAAAACTTTGATGTAAATGATAAGGAAGTAAAAATAGAATTTAAATATCAAGATTTTAAAGAAAGTGGTTATCCAACAACATTAGTGGCAACTATAAATGGCCATGAATTTTTCAAAAAAGAAAACTTAAATTTAGAGGTAATGGGAAGTAATGAATATTCTATGTTCCGTAATTTTAAAGTTATGGATGATTATATAGTATTTACTTATACAAATGGTACAAGTGGCAGAACTTCAACTCTATATGCTATTGATTTAGAAGGCAATATTATTTTAGAAGATAAAGACATAGACAAAGATAATATGGTATTAAAAGATTATACAACCTTTATAAGTTATGATAAAAATGTTATTACAGTTTATGCGACAAGAATGGTTCAAGACATAGCATATCAAGATAAGCATATATGTAGTGCTAATAAGAAAGATATTGTTGAAGCTTATTATGAATATACTCTAAAAAAGGGTAAATTTACTAAAAAGCAAACTAAAACTATAACAGCTAAAGAATTTATCGAAAATAAGAAAATCGAATGTTCAGAATAGGAAGTAAATCTTCTTTTTTCTTTTGCAAGAGATAATCAAATATGATATAATTTTAAAGAAAGAAGTGGCGGTACTAATGAAATTTATTTATAACTTAGAAAAAAAAGAAGCTAATACAAAAGCTAGATTAGGTTCATTTGAATATAATAAAGTTAAATATGAGACTCCAATGTTTATGCCAGTAGGCACGCAAGCTACAGTAAAAACATTATCTCCTGAAGAGGTACGCGGGTTAGGTTCAGGCATAATACTAGCTAATACTTATCATTTATGGTTAAGGCCAGGCGAGGATATTGTATTCTCTGCTGGAGGGTTACATAAATTTATGAATTGGGATGGTCCTATATTAACAGATAGTGGTGGTTACCAAGTCTTTTCTCTAGCTAATCCTAAAGATATTTCAGAAGAAGGAGTAAAATTTAAAAACTATTTAAATGGTGATAATTTATTTTTAACTCCCGAGAAATCCATTGCTATTCAAAATAAATTAGATAGTGATATTGCCATGTCATTTGATGAATGCCCACCAGCTAGTGCTTCTCATGAATATATGGAAAAATCTATTAAAAGAACCCTTAGATGGGCTAAAAGAGGAAAAGATGTTCATAATAATCCTAATCAAATGTTATTTGGTATTGTCCAAGGTGGACCTTATGAAGATTTAAGGAAATTTTCTGCTGAAGAAACTGTTAAATTAGATTTTGATGGTTATAGTATTGGTGGAGTAGCTAATGATGGTGAATCTAAAAAATATATGTATGACGCTATTGATTTTAGTATTCCATATTTACCAGAAGATAAATTAAGATATTTAATGGGAGTAGGAGATCCAATTGATTTAATTGAAGGATCAATAAGAGGGATAGATATATTTGATTGTGTTATTCCAACCAGGCTGGCAAGGCATGGCCATGCTTATACTAAATATGGAAAGATAAATATAAAAAATGCCAAATATAAAGAAGATTTTAGTCCTATAGATGAGACATGTGATTGCTATGCATGCAAAAATTATACTAAAGCATATATAAGACATTTAATAGTATGTGAAGAAACATTTGGGGCACGTCTTTTATCCATTCATAATATCAGATTTTTAATTAAATTAATGGAAGATATAAGAGAGTCTATTAAAAATGACAATATTTTAGAATTAAAAAGTGAATTCATCAAAAACTATTATGGTGGCAATTATGAAGAAAAATAAAATCTTTACTTATACCTTTTTCATTATCTTAGGAATGATTGTTGTTCCAACAATTTATAAAATATATACTAATCATAACAATAATTTAGAACGAGTTATAAAAGAAGAATTTTTATATCAAGCTAAAATTTGTTATAAAGAAAATAATTGCGAAAGCAAAATTTTGTTAAAAGATTTATATGAAAAAGAATATATTAAAGAAAAGTTAACTAATCCTTTAAATAAAAAGTACTATGAAGATACTTCATATATTGATTTAGAAAAAAATGAAATAAAATTAATATCTTAAAGTTCCAGATGGAGCTTTTTTTAATTAAAAAAGTCAACTAAATGGTTGACAAACTAATATGGCATCATTATTTAATTTTGAACTTTATAGTTATTTAGCGAACTTTTTAATTTTTAAATTTTTTCCAAAAGAACCACCTAGTATACCACTAATAATTAAAATAGAATAATAAATAATTCTATCGATATTAAAAGAGCTTTTAAAGAATATTAAATTTATTAAAGCCATTAATAATACAAATATTAAACCGAGTTTAATACCTAAAACATAACCTTTTTCATTTGAACTTTTACTAGCTAGACCGCTTACAATGAAAAAAGATAACGCAGTTAAGATTATAGACACTTTATTTGTAATATTACTATTAATACCAGTTAAGTTTATTAATGATGTAGCTAAAGCAATTACTACTATGAATATAATAAACATTCCAATATATTTTAAATAATTTATAACTTTCAACATAAAATCACCTAGTAAACTATATTAAAATATCTAGAAAAAATGATTAAAAAAATAATAATCATAACATAATATAATTAGGTGATTAATAAATGGAATTATTTAATGTCATATTTAGAACTTTATTTTTTTATTTTTTTATAACTTTAGCATATCGCATAATGGGAAAAAGGGAAATAGGCCAATTAGGAATAATAGATTTAATAGTATCTATTCTTATAGCAGAATTAGTAGCAATATCTATAGAAAATATTAAAGATTCAATTTTTTTAACAATTTTACCTATAAGTGTTTTAGTAGTTTTAGAACTTTTATTAGCATATATATCGGTTAAATCTAGAACATTTAGAACAATATTTGGCGGTAAACCTTCACTTATAATAGTTCATGGAAAAATTAATTATCATGAGATGGTTAAACAAAGATATAGTTTGGATGATTTATTATTAAGTTTAAGGCAAAAAGAAATCAGAAATATTGAAGATGTAGAGTACGCTTTTTTAGAGCCTAATGGTAAATTATCTATATTTAAATATAATTTTTTCAAATTAAAAAGTGATTATCCAATGCCATTGATTGTAGATGGGAGTATTCAAAAAAAAGCATTAAAATACATTCGCAAAACAACGGTTTGGTTAGAGCAAGAATTAAAGAGTAAGAAACTTGAACCTAAAGATATATTTTATGCTTTTTATAAGAAAGATAAAATATACTTAGTAAACATTAAAATAAATATTTTATTATGTTAGAAATATAAGGAATAATTTATTACAATATGATAATAAAATAATAAATATATTTTATGAAAAAGAATAAAGTGATAGTATTTAAAAGAGAATTAGTAGTATAATGTTAATTAATAAGACTAAGACTCAAAAAAGAAAGTTTGATACTAAATATTATTTATATTTCGACAAAAATTAAAGTAGCTTTTAAAGTTGCTTTTTCTTTTGATTTATTTTAAAATAATATTAGAAATGGTGGTATTATGGAAAGAAGAGACAAGATTAATTATTATTTAGATTTAGCAGAAGTAGCATTAGAACGT
>CANDSI010000053.1 GCA_947388575.1 uncultured Mycoplasma sp. | reverse complement strand
TAGATACAATTTCTAAATTACTTTGTTCCAATTTTTCTAAATCAAATAATTCTATTATTTTATTCTTTAGATTATCTAACCCATTATCAGACATAGTATTTCCTGTAATATAATCATCCTTTATTTCTATTTTACTTTCCAAATCATTTTTATTAATAAAAGTTATTTTTGTTTTTCCCTTTATTTTTTCTTGAATTTCTTTATCTTCATTTGTTAATTCTTCATTATTATTTAATACATGAATAACTAAATCAGCTTCTTGTATCATTTCTAAAGATTTATCTACACCAATACGCTCAACTACATCTTCTGTTTTTCTAATTCCTGCTGTATCAATAAACTTTAACCTTATTCCTTTTAACTCTAATTCGCCTTCAACTATATCTCTGGTTGTACCTGCTATATCTGTAACTATTGCTTTATTCTCTTGTAATAAATGGTTTAATATGCTACTTTTTCCAACATTGGGCCTACCTACAATTGCTACTTTGATTCCGTCACTTATTAACTTTCCAACCTTTGCTTCATCTAAAAGATTTTCTAATTCTTTCTTTATCTCTTTTAATCTTGGTGGCAAATTCTCTAAAGTTATTTCTAAGGCATCTTCATATTCTGGAAAATCAATATTAACTTCGATATTTGCCATTAACTCAACAATTATATCTCTTACTTTTTTGATTTTTCGTGATACTTTGCCACTTATACCATTTAAAGCTAACTTTCGCTCTAAATCTGTACTTGAACTTAAAAGAGCATTAACACTTTCAGCTTCACATAAGTCTAATCTGCCATTTAAAAAGGCTCTTTTGGTAAATTCTCCTTTTCGTGCTAGACGAATGCCATTTTCAAGTAGTATCTCTAATACTTTTTTTGTGGGTGCTATACCACCATGAGAGTTTATTTCAACTATATCTTCTTTGGTATATGTTTTTGGTGCTCTAAACACGGAAACTAATACTTCATCGATAACTTCATTATTATGAATTATATGACCATAATGAATAGTATGGCTTTCTACTTTTGTTAAGTCTTTTCCATCAAAAAGATTTGCAACTTTTTTTATTGCATCTTCTCCACTTACTCTTATTATTGAAATAGCTCCTACACCTAAAGATGTAGAAATTGCACATATTGTATCATTCATAGTTAACCGCTTCCTTAAGCGAGTATATTATAGCATTTTTTTTGCTTTTTTACAAATATTAAAAGAAGATAATCTCTATCTTCTTTGCTCATTATCAGCTTTCATTTCTTGTTGAACTATAGCTTTATATAAAGCGTCTCTTTCATAGTATACTGGTAGTAAATCTCCTATAATATCATTTCTTATTAATGGATCTTTTCTGTCTATTACTGTATATTCATCTATAAATGGCATTTTTAATAAATACATATTCCTAAAATAATATATAAGTTCTTGATTTACTCTACTATTTCCAAATGTTCTACCTATATATTTGGCTCCTTGTAAAAAATCTTCTAAACTTATAAACTCTTTTTTTACTTCTTCTAGTGTATTAAATACCATTATCTTTCCATAACTTTTGTTTATCATATATATTTTGTCGCCATTTATATATATATGATAAAAACCAGCATTGTCATATGTTGTTCCTTTTCTTATTAATCCATTTTGCTCTAATAAATCAATTACAAATGGATGTAATCTTTCTATGTCTTCTTCCCTACTAATAGTTATTACATCTTCTTTATTAACATCATATATATCAATATATGGAATTTGCATAAGATACTTGCCTTTACTGGGAGCTTTCTTTACATACAAACTTCCATTAAAAATAATTTTTTCCATAAAAATCCCCCTTTTTTATATTGAGTTATTTTAGCATTTATTTATTTGTTTGTCAAATTTAAATATGCAAAAAGACTTGGAAAACCAAGCCTTGTTTTGAAAACATATTAACGTTTTGAGAATTGTGGAGCACGACGAGCTTTTTTAAGTCCGTATTTCTTACGTTCTTTAACTCTTGCGTCTCTAGTTAAGAAACCTTTTGTTTTTAAGATTTTACGATATGAATCTTCTCTTGTTTGATCAGTATTAGCATCAAATTCTAATAAAGCTCTTGCTATACCTAAACGAATAGCTCCAGCTTGACCTGAATATCCGCCACCTTTTACTGATACTTCAATATCGAAACGATTAACATTATCTGTTACTGTTAATGGTTGTTTTAAATCCATTACTAAAATTTGATTTGGGAAATATTCATTAACATCTACACCATTTACAATAATATTTCCAGTTCCACCTGTAATTCTAACAGATGCAGAACTTCTTTTACGACGACCTGTTGCAGTCCATACTTGTTTAGCCATTAATAAACCTCCTAATCAATTTTTAAGCTTTCAGGCTTTTGTGCTTCATGCTTATGTTCAGCACCAGCATAAACGAATAATTTCTTACCCATGCTTCTTCCAAGTGAATTGTGTGGAAGCATACCTTTAATAGCTCTTTCTAACATTTCTTCTGGATATTTCTCAACCATTGTTTTTGCGTTTCTTTCTCTTAATCCTCCTGGATAACCAGAGTGATTGTAATACATCTTGTCTTCTAGTTTGTTTCCAGTTAAATTGATTTTTGATGCGTTAATTACAATTACATAATCTCCACAGTCTACATGAGGAGTATATGTTACTTTGTGCTTTCCTCTAAGAATAGTAGCAGCTTTTGTTGCTAGACGTCCTAAAGTTTGTCCTTCAGCGTCTATAACATACCATTTGCGTTCAATGTTTTCTTTTGTTTGCATGAATGTCTTCATAAATTTATTCCTTTCATTAGTTTTCGCTACTTCAACCTTCCCACAGTTTGGTAGTTCCAACAAATAAAATGTACCATTTAAAATTATATGTAAATTATATGGTTTTGTCAAATAAAAAATGATGTTTTTTCATAATTTACATCATTTTTAGCAGTTTTTTATCTTTTTGAAGATATTTCTTCTTTGTTTCGGTGAGAATTTATAACTTTTAAAAGAGTTTTTAAATTACAAAAAGATTCAATATAACAATATTTTTCTTCATTTCTTTTAATAAATGCACTTGCTATTAGTATTATATTATAAGGCATGTAATTATTTGCTGGTATTCCATTAAATATTGAGTTTAATAGGGATCTTAAAGCTTTATTAATGGCATCTATTATTTCATCTACTTTATCACTTGTATTTAATATATGCGCCATATTATAATAAGCTTCTTCAATATTAATTAAACTTAATTCAGAATTACTCATTTATTAACCCATAAGCCATTGCTATATCAGTTGGAACAATGTACTTTGCTTCTATTTCTTCAGCGATTACTAATGCAAATGCACACATAGCACGAGTCGCATACCACCATTTTGGATCTTCGACTCTATTTCTTATTTCATCAAGTGATATATTTTCAAAATATCGTTTTGTATCTTTAATTCTACTTTCAATACTCATCATTATAGGAGCATCTATATCTTCATAAAGTGTATTATTTTCATATGTTATCCCTGATTCTAAAGCAAAATATTTATGACCGCCACCTGCTAATACTAAAATATCTGCTTTATTTTTAGGTAATTTTAAGTTTTCTCTAATATAATTCATAACTTCTTCTAATGAGGTTGTGGCAATATCATTTGCTAAATCAGGAAACTTTTCCATAATGTCAATTACACCAATACTACTATTTGTACTTTCTATTATTCCATTATCATAAATAGCAATTTCAGTAGAACCACCACCACCTATCATAACTCCTAATCTTTTATCTGTTAGTCTAGTTACTCCTTTTACTGTTAATTCATTTTCTTGCTCTTGACTAATAACATGGAATTCTAGATTTGTTCTATTTTTAAAATCTGTTAGAAATTTTTCTAATTCATCTTCTTTTAATACTCTAAATATACTTGTTCCACAGACATAAATATTATCAGTTATATCTTTTAATTTATTTATTCTTTCTATTAATAAATTGATATCTTCTTCTCTTAATTTCTTTTCTTTATCATAATTCTTTTTGAAATGGATTGTTATACCTGGCATTCTTTCTAAAGTCTCGCCATTAAACAAATCTACTTTGGTTACTGTTGAACCTACTTCTATTATTATCTTTTTCATGTGATACTCCTTTAAACTAAGTATAACAAACATTTTCTTTGTTTGACAATAAAAAAACAGAAGATTTATCTTTCTCCTGTAAAAAATTTTATTACTCTTGCAAACTTATATAATATGTTATTAGAATGATTGATAGCTATACTTTTTCCTAAAGCTTTTCCACCAATTGTTAAAGCTGCAATTAAACTTGTTATAACAAGCGTTACTGTAAATATATTTAATTTTAATTTTGAGGCTAAAAGTATACCGATAGTTCCTGCTGCTGTTCCAGATAAAATACCGCATATATCTCCTATAACATCATTACAAAAACTTGATACTTTAGAATTATTTTCTATTAACTTTAATGCTACTCGCGCACCACTTACTTTTTTGGCGGCCATAGAATGAAATACCTTTTTATCAGCGACGGTTACAGATATTCCTATCATATCAAAGATTATTCCTAATACTATAAATAATAAAACTATTAATATACTCATTGGTAAATTTATGTCTTTTAAAGCTGATTCAGAAAATATGGACATGAAAAAAGTAATTATAAAGGCAGTTATAGTTATTGTTACTATCCATTTATAATCAGCTTTTAAACTTATATTTTTATTTTGTTTTTTGGCTTTTTTATTGTATTTTTCTTTATTCTTCTTATCTTTCATATTTTCTTTCACTTTAATTATATAAAAATTTAGAAAATGGCGATTAAAATAATAAACTTTGCGACTTAGGTCAGGTTGGATTTCCCTTATTCTTGCCTATTCGTTACCAAATAGGTTGTTCCCATTTAAAAGAATAAATAAGGAGTTACCTCTCTTATTACCTGATTGCCACTTAGTACACACTGCAATCTTACTTTAATATGCACTCTAGGAGTTTTCCTCGACAATACCCCCATTACTAATGCTCTTTTGCAATAAATGTTTCAAAAAGCAATACGCCTCTTTAACATGTACACGCCAAGATTTGTTGTTCTTTTATCCCCATTTATCACTCAAGCCAAGCTACACTACTCATAACTCTTCGCCACAAGTAGGTTCAAGCCTAGTTCATAGAAGATTATTCTTCCACAAAGATAGGTCTCCACGATAACTTGGGTCGGTTATCATATGCCATTATGGTCGCCCAAGAAATCTTCCTCCCAGCACTCACCCTAAACTGGGCGTAAAAAGCAAGCACCAGAAGTTTCATAGATGTGCCCTTTAACGGTCTTTTAAACCCGTCTTCGTAATTTGTATTGACTAGAATAATGTGCCACCCTATATATTTATTATATCATATCATATTATATTTTCAATTGCTCTATTATATGCTTTACATTTGGTTTATTCTTCATATTCTATTTTATTTAAATATAAGCCATTTGGTAAAGCAGTACTAAATCTTTTTTCTATCTCATATCTTTCTAAGGCTTCTTTTATGTCTTCAAGAGTATTTTTACCTTTTTCAATATCTAACATAGCTCCTACTAGATTTCTTACCATATAACGATAAAAACTTTTACCAATAAATTTTATTTCTAATAATTCATCTTTTATTACAAAATCAATACTATATATTATACAATCATAATTGTCTCTTTCGCCTGAAACAAAGTTTTTAAAATTATGTATTCCTATAAAAAGCTTTGATACTTCTTGCATTTTTTTAATATCTAATTTTCTATTTAATTGTAATTCATATTCAACTTTTAATGGATTATATTCTCCCATATTGATTTTGTAAATATACTCTTTTTTAGAAACATTAAACCTTGCATGAAAGTCCTCTTTTACTTTTTTTACATTAGTTATATAAACGTATGGCTTTATTAAACTATTTAATGCTATTTTTAAATGTTCTTCATCTATATTAATATCTAAATTAAAACTTGCTTTGGCATCAAGAGCATGTACTCCTCTATCGGTTCTTCCTGCTCCTTTTATTTCTACTGGCAATTTATTTATAATAGTTAATGCTTCTTCTAACTTTTTTTGAATAGTTGGCTCGTCATTTAATCTTTGAAAACCATAAAATTTAGATCCATCATATTTGATACTAATTAGATATCTCATTGTTATGCTCTTTCTCCTTAATTCGATATATTGCCTTAAGTAAATCTTTTATATCCTTATAATCTTCTATTTTTATACCTTTGGCTCTTATTTTTTCAATAAAATTACTTATTATTGGTTTATCTACTAATTCAATTAATTTAAAATAATCATTTTTTTGATAAGTGTTAATAACATTATCGTTATCCACATATATTATTTCTTCACATATATCCCATAAGAATGTTAAATCATTAGTGTATATGATTATTGTTTTATTAAAATCTTGAGAAAGCTTTTTTAATAAGCGCTTATAATTTTCTTTTTCACGATTGTTTAACTCTTTTTCAAAATAGTCAAGAACAATTATTTCTTTGTTGGCAATTAATTCTTTGGCTAGAGAAACTGCTTTAATCTCACCATTTGATAGTTCTGTTCCTTTTTTATTTAAAATACTATCATCAAGCATTACTAATTTTAAAGCATTTGAAGATTTAGGACTATTTAAAAAATCTTTTGTAGTATTGGAAAACATTCCACCTTTAACTATGCCTATATTACTATTATTGGTTGTTAAATTAATATTACCCATTATTCCATATATTTTGCTTGGTTCTGTTTTTTCTATAATATTTGCTACTTCCATAAATCTTCCACCAAACTTTCTATGTCATAATATTTTTTATTTACTACACCATAATATTTTAAACCGCTTGATAATTCTGTAATTAAGGGCATATTAAAACCTAATTTCTTAATTATCTTTTCTTCATTTAACACTTCTTTTGTTTGACCTTCCATTATAACTTTGTTTTCGTGAACTATTATTAAATAATCTAAATATAATGTTTCTTCAATCTCAGTGGTATAGTTTATTATTGTTTTGTCTTGTTTTATTAACTCTTTTATTAATTTATCTTTTATTTTATTATCTATATAATTTAAAATATCATAAAATACGATTACTTCTTTTTCACTACAAAGACTTTTTAAGATATTTATTTTTATTTCATCAGTATTAGTTAATTCGTCTTTTTTTGCTAATTCTAAACAATTATAGCTATCAAGTATTTTTAGTGGAATATCATTAATATCCGTTCTACTTGTTTTTATTATGACTTCACAATTATTGTTGATAAATTCTAACATATCAACATTATAATTGTTTTTTGACGTATGTAATAAAGTTGTATTCATTTTTGGAATGTCTTTATTATTTATTTTAAATAGAATTTCCATACTATCACCACTTAATATATAATATCA
>CANDSI010000052.1 GCA_947388575.1 uncultured Mycoplasma sp. | reverse complement strand
ATTATAAGAATATTTTATCATTAATATTGGTTCCTCATATTTATTGATAATATTAATATTACTAATATCATCTAATTTTTTAATTTTACTCAATGATATTTCTTTCTTTAAATCAAATTTTAATTCATTTTTTTTATCATCTACTACTTTTAATAAATCTTTTAAATCATCTCTACACATATTTAATATTTTTGGAATACTAAAAAAATCTTCTTTTTCTTCTTCAAAAATCAAAATGTATAAACTATTTTTCTCACTTGTTTCACTTAATAAACCTATAGTTGAATTTAATATATCTAATAATGTATATAACTCTTTAAAAATAGGACAATGAAATTCACTATTTGAAGATATTTTTCTTTTTGCTTCTTTAGATAAATTAAATAATTTAACGAATTCATTTTTAGAAATGGCTTTGCTACATAAAATTAATAAAGTAGTTATAACTTCTTTAGACATATTAATTAATTCATCAATTTCTTTTGCACGACGAGAAAATCTTTTCTTTAATTCCTCAAAAGTTTCAATGCAGCTTTGAATTTCATCTAAAAGTTTTTTTTCTTCTTCATATAAGCCAGGAATATCAAAATCATTTTCTCTTATTATTCTTTCTAAGTAATAATTATTAAGTTCTAAATTATTATCAAAAGAATTATGTATTTTAAAACTCATTTTATTATTTAATAAAGAGAGTTCAAATAATTGCTTTCCTAGTTCTAAATAGTCATAAAAAAATTTATTAGCTCCTATACAGTTATTATTATCAATTCTATTAATACCTTTAATGTAAAGTGTATCAATTGGAAGTATACCTTTATTATTTGATACTTTGTTAAGAAATTTCAAAACTTCTTCTTCATTATTTATAATAGTATACTCTTCAAATGCAGGTAAATTATCAGTATATATGTTACCTATAAGTCTTACTTTTTTCATACAAATCAACTCTAATTAATTATATCATAAATTTTTAAAAATTTTCTAATTTTCCTTTTAAAATAGGGGAAAAAGAAGAAATTGTCCCCATTAAATATAGTTTGAGAATTTTATTCTCAAATCTTTTTTTATGTTTTAATGAATTCAGCCATTCCGGAAAAGGCAAAAAACAAAAGAAAGTGAGGAAATGTTTATGATAAGCATAAACGAATTTAAAAGCAACGATGAATTTGATGACAACATGAATGACATTGATATCAATAATCCAAACAACTATGTCTACGGATGTGATGACATATTAGATTGTGATGAGGTTTATGATGATATTCTCAAAACCGAATTAAAAGATAATGTAGATTATCAATGTACTTTAATAGGAATAGAAAGAAGTTATAGTAGTTCTTCAAACATACCTCAAATCGATTTTAAATATAAGATTGAAATCGATACTAACAATTATAAAGAGGTTATAGATAGTTTTCTAATATTCCAAAACAACAAGGAATATCTAAAAACCACTTATAAGAGGTTAATCCAAGTTGCTCAAAATCTTGGTTTAACACTTACAAGAGAAGATTTAAGAAGTATTACCTCTATAATCTCTGCTTGTGAAACTCTAATTGGAAGAAAAGCAACCATTCAGCAATACACAAAGGGCTACTTTAAAAGATACTTGGTTTTTAAAGCTAAGTAGATTATAGGTTAGTTGGTATTGGTTGCAATTATAAAATTATAGTTGCAATCTCTATCTACTATATTAAGTGAAAAAATGGAAGAAATTATAATAACCAATAAAGAAGCCCAAAAAATTGCTGAATTTATATATCAAAACTTAAATAACTATATAAAGGAAAATCAAGATAAATTTCTTGAATTCTTAAAAAAGAAAGGTATAAAGTAAAATGGAAAATGAAGAGATAAGAGAAAATGAAACTAAAGTTGATAAAGAAACTTTAACTACTGATGAAGAAGAATCAGAAGATATAAAAGTAGATAAAACCACTCTATCTATTGTACAGAAACAACTTGTTGAAATAGGATTAAACGGTAACTTTGTAAATGAAAGTAACTATAACTGGGTATTGGAAAAAGATAAAGGAAAAAAAAGCATTAGTTGTCCTATTCTTTATGAATTTATTAAAAACAACTTACATTACATATTTGTAAAAAATAAAGCAAAAGAAAGTACTTTACGATACTTGTACTTGAATGGATATTATAAATTAGTTGATGATAACGAATTTAAAGGTATAATCAAACAATTTATTCCTCTATTACTTCAAAATAGTAAATATGTAAATGAAACGTTTAAATTGTTATGTCTTGATTTAAAATTTGTTGAAATGAAAAAATTAAATGATAACGAAAATATCATCAACTTCAATAATGGTATTCTATGTTTAGATACTGGAGAATTAAAACCACATTCTCCTAAGTATCTATCAACAATTAGAATTCCTTGTAATTATAAATCTAACGTTCTACCACCTACTACTAACTACTTTGATAGTTTTATGAGTACATTAACTAATCAAGATGAAGAAATAAGAAAATTACTTCTACAATTTATGGGAGTAGTTATAAGTAATGTAAAAGGTTATAGAATGAAAAAATCTTTACTAATGACAGGTAAAGGTAATACAGGTAAATCACAATTAAAAAATTTTTTAACAAAATTAATAGGAGAAGAAAATTATTCTAGTATTGATTTAAGAAAAATGGAAAGTCATTTTGGAAGAATTAATCTTTTAAATAAGAGATTAGTTGGTTCTAATGATATGAGTTATTTGAAAATTGTAGAATTAGAAACTTTTAAACAAGCAACAGGTTCAGATCCTATTCATGGTGAATATAAAGGGGAAAATGGAATAAATTTTATTTTCAATGGTGTTCTATGGTTTTGTACTAATCAACTACCTAAATTCGGTGGGGACCAAGGAGACTGGGTTTATAATCGAATAGTTGTTGTTGAATGTCCTAATGTTATTCCCGATGATAAACAAGATAAACATTTAGTAGAGCATTTACTTGAAGAAAAAGATTATATAGTATCTCTTGCAATTAACGAACTCTTAGAAGTTATAAAAAATGGTTATAAATATAATATTCCTGAAAGTTGTAACAAGTTAAATGAAAAATATAAAGATGATAACAACAGCTTTAGAACATTCTTAAATGAATGTTGTACCCCAAGGGATTCGAAAGAGAAAATCAAAGATAAGTGTACTAAAGGTAAAATCTATAAAGTATATAAAGCATGGTACAAAGATAATTTTAGAGGAGAACACTTTTCTACTACAAGTGAAGTTAAAACTATACTACAAAATCTAGGTAAATATGATGTGATTATGGCTAATCATGGGAATGAGTACTATAGAGATATTACACTTACTGAAAGAATTCAAAAAGAATATTCGAACATATTAGAATATGGAAATTACTCTTTTTCTGATTTAGAAACTCCACAAATTAATGTTGAGGAAATTGATGATGAAGAAGAATTAAATTTCTAGAAGAAAAAAACAAAGAAGAAAAAAGTAACAAAAACCTTATAAATAATAACCAAAGTATTAATTTGAAGAAAAAAAGAAAAATTTATTTGACTTCTAAAAAAATTAAAATAAGAATTAAAAATTTTCTTTTTCTTCTATTAATATAACTACACAATAAATACTTCCTTAAATCAAATTAAAACCTATTCTTTAAAAAGTTATACGATAATCAATATCTAAAACCATATCTAAATTTTATTTAAAAACCTAACAATCAAAATTTTTAAATATTTGGAAAGTGGGAGCGGGATTTTTAAAGAGAAGCCACTTATAATATTTAAAAATGAAAGGAAAGTGATAAAACAAATGGAAAATAAAACTTTTTCATATTTGAGGACCAGTAGCAAGGAGCAAAATATTGATAGACAATTAGAAGCTATAAAGCCATTCAACATTGATGAAAGAGATATCTTTATAGATAAACAATCAGGTAAAGATTTCAACCGAGAACAATATATGCTTTTAAAAAAGGCACTAAGACAAGATGACCTTCTAGTAATTAAGTCCATAGATCGTTTAGGGAGGAATTACACCCAAATTCTTCAAGAATGGAGTGATATTACTAAAAACATTAAAGCAAATATAGTTGTAATTGATATGCCACTACTAGATACAAGAAACAAAGATAATGGATTACTTGGAACATTTATTAGTGATATTGTACTTCAAATATTATCCTATGTTGCAGAACAAGAAAGAAGTTTTTTTAAGCAACGACAATCTGAAGGAATTGCTACAGCAAAATTGAAAGGAACTAAATTTGGAAGACCTAAAATAGAAAAACCAGAAAATTTTGATGAAGTAGTAAAAAAATGGAAGAATAAAGAAATTACAGCTGTACAAGCACAAAAAGAATTAAATTTAAAACCTAATACGTTTTATACAATGGTAAAAAATATCAAATAAAAATTAAAAAAAGGAGAGATGAATTATTATGAGATATTTAAATTGGAAAGATGAATATTTACAAATGGGAAAACCTATACCACGACCAAGTATGGTTGAATTAAAAAAAATTAAACTTCAACTAGGAAATAACAATCAAATTGTTATTCCTTATTCAA
Source organism: uncultured Mycoplasma sp. (assembly GCA_947388575.1). Next base: position 2,887 of record CANDSI010000052.1, on the reverse strand, counting down.
AAAGAGTTAAAAATGTTTTAAGGTATGACCTTTTTAAAATAACATTTGAACTTGTAGAAGATGATATACCATTAACTAAATCATATTACATTGCAAGAAAAAACAAAAAGAAAAAAAGAAAGAAATGGTAAAAATAATAAGTTAGATATGTTTTAAATTACATATCTAACTTACTTTAAATAATAGAAAGGAATTGTTTTAATATGAATAATGCTGTATTTTATGGTAGATTTAGCTCCATAAGTCAAGACCCTCAAACAATAGAAGTTCAAAGAAAAAAGTGTTTAGAGTATGCTAAAAGAAAAAAATTAAATATAATTGGAGAGTATATAGATGAAGCTCAAAGTGGTAGAAATGGAAATCGACCAAGTTTTAAAAAAATGTTAGAAGATAGTAAAACTGGTAATTTTAAATATGTTATCGTATTTAAATTAGATAGATTTGCTCGTTCTATGCAAGTAAGCATAAATGCACAAGCAGAACTTGAAAAGAATGGTGTTATAGTATTATCTACTTGTGAAGAATTGACTACTAATGCAAGTGGAATATTCATGAAAGGTATCTATCAATTAGTTGCCGAATTCTATTCTAATGATTATGCTGAAAGAATTGCAAATGGTTTGGCTAATAATGCCTCTAAATCATTAACTATTGGTAATAATGTTCCTTTAGGATTTATAGTTGATAAAGAAACAAAACAATTTAAAAAAGATGAAGAAACAGCTCCTATTGTAGAAGAAATGTTTAAAAGATATGCTAATGGATATTCAAAAGCTTCAATAGTAAAATATTTTAATGAAAAAGGTTATAAAACTTCTAAAGGTAAAAAATTTAGAGATAGTACAATAGAGAGAATGTTAAAAAATAAAAAATATATTGGTATCTATACCTTTAAAGGAAATGAAATGCCTATAAGAATACCTAGAATAATATCTGATGATTTATTCTATAAAGTACAAGAAATCATTTCAAAGAATAAAGAAGCACCTGGTAGAAGAAAAGCATTTAAAGAATATCTACTAACTCAAAAAATGTTTTGTGGGTATTGCAATGAAATGATGACAGGTTATTCCTCTAAAAAAGGAAAGTACAACTATTATGGTTGTAAAGGTAGAAAACTACACGATTGTAAAAAACAACCTGTATACAAAGAAATAATCGAGAAATTAGTTGTAGAAGAAACCCAAACATTTCTAAAAAATCCTAAGAATATTGATACTATTATGAATGAAGTTGAAAAAATAGCTAGAAAAGAAAAAGAATATAAAGGAATTAAAGAGTTAAAAAACAAGTTAATATCAGAAAATAACAAGAAAGATAACCTATTAAATGCTCTTTCTACTTGTACTGATGAAGATATAAGAAAAGATATTTATAATAAAATGAATGATATTAAGATTGTTATTAATCGTTTAGAAACTGAAATTTTAACAATAGAAGCTCCTTATGATAATCTATTACTAGATAAGGTAAAATTCCTTTTAGAAGAAATGAAAAATAGTAATATAAATGATTTACAATATCAAAAGATGATTATTAATATGTTTGTAGATAAAGTATTACTTTATGATGATAAAGCTGTGATAGTTTTCTTAACAAATAAAAAGAAAAGCGTTGAGCTTTCCCAATATATTCAAAAGCAAACTGAAAGTTTGTTTTATAACCACATGGTGGAGTAGAGGAGAATCGAACTCCTGTCCAATATATTCTATTATAAAACATCTACAAGTTTAGCTTGATTTATTTTTTCGTTTTATTAATGGCTCAAGACCAACCTCTAATAAACTTAAGATTTATGAGTATTCTTTCTTTTATCTAAATCAAATAAAAGAATATATCTTATATTTATGAACCTCTATTTAACCTATAAGCAAATTAGATAGAAGCTTGCTATCTACTTATTATTAAGCAGCGAATGCCATATTGGCATTGAAAGCAAAAGAATTTTCATTCTTGTCATTTAATTTTAATTGTAGACTTAAGGCGTCACTTCCACTTGCAGTCTTATCTAGTTATACATGTCGATACCTAGGCTACCCCATGTGAGTATATTATAACATATGTTTTAGAAAAATAAAAGTCAACCTTGAATAGTTGACTATTTTAATAAAGCTAGAGCTAATATTATTCCTATATTAAGTGTTCCATATAGTAGAATAGCTATATTTATGTATCCCGCTCTTGGTAGTGATAGAGGAGCCTCTTCTTTTTTTACTAAAGCAAGTTTTGGTCCATTACCATGGATTGCTTGCATTTCAGCAGTTCTAGTTAAATCAGTTGAAGTTTGTTCTTTGTTTGGGTGCTCAGCACGATACATTTCTTCGCCAGCTTTGATAGCACTTGAAAAGTTTTCATTTAATTTACCATCAGCATAGGGAACCATAACTCCTAATTCAAATTTTTTAACATTTGCTTGAGCTGCTTCTGTTAAATCAGTTGGTACTTCTTTATTATCAATATTGTTAATTCCTTCAAAATAAAGTCTAGTACTATTAGCTATTTCGCCATTTGTGTAAATTCTTGAACTCATGCTATATCACCACTTTCTAAATTTTTAGGAGTAAAGATATTATCGAAGGCATGCTCATTTATAAAGTCTGCAACATCTCCTAAACTCATACAATCTTTGTTAAATTTTATTACTTCCATAAACTTTTTACTATCATAATTCCAAACATGACCAGGCAATGTACGTAAATCAAATGTTATAGTTTCTTGAGCTATTACCGCATCATTAATTTTATATGTTAAAACATTATCCTCACATGTTAATCCTTGTAAATTAGGATAAAATTCTTGGTTTTGACGGAAGATAAAATCATTTATATTAATTATTTTACTTTTATTTAAATCTGTATCATACATAGTATTAAATCGCCTCTCTATA
>CANDSI010000051.1 GCA_947388575.1 uncultured Mycoplasma sp. | reverse complement strand
TTTAATACATATTCATATGAACCTAAAAGCATAAATATAGCTGTTCCACTTATGCCTGGTACAATAGAGGTAAAAGCATCAATAATACCTAAAAAACTTGTATATAAATAATCTAATAAACTACCTGTAAAGATAAAATTAGTAGTTGTACTCATAAAAGATATTATAAATGTTAAACTTAAAAAGACTATAAATAATATAAAATTTCTAATATTCCATTTTAACTCTTTGGTAAATGGTAAAAGTGTACCAACTATTAAACCTAAAAATAAATACATTGTTGGTTCATAATAATTATTTAATAAAAATAAAATTAATTTACTAAAAAATATAATTGCTAAAAAGACTCCTATCCCAAAATTAAATAATAACTTAGAATGCTTTTTAGGATTATTAAAAAAATTGGTAACTGCTTCTAAAATATTTTCATATATTCCTAATGTTATTGCAAGCATTGAACCTGATACTCCTGGTATAATTTTTCCTAAACCAACTATGAATCCTTTTAATATTAGTTTTATATTCATTTAACCACCATTAAATTATATGAAAATATAATATTAATTAACCTAATTATTTCAAAAAAAATGAATACAAAATATTGTATCCACTTTTTCTATTTTAATTTTTTTTCTTGGTAATATAAAATATTAATCCTATCATTGCTACACTTGTTAAGGTAATAAATATAGGTAAAATAACATTTTTCTTTTCTTTTACTACAGGTATTTTTATTCCTGGATGTTCTAGTTCTAGATCAGTATATGATATCACATATTTACCTAACTTATTTGTAATAATCTCTATATTATCACCATTTCGCTCATAATCTATAATCTTAATATTATTATCATCCGTTATTTCATAAACACCTAAGAATCTTTTTTTCTTCTTTAAGCTAATAGTAATCTTTATAGGACTTTCTGAATTTAAATCTAATCTTGATGAATTTTTATCTAAAATATGTATATCATAAAATTCACTATCTTTACCAAATTTACTTTTTAATTCACTAGATAATTCAAACTCAGGAGCATTAACATTATATCCATCTTGTATTATTTGTTTGGGAATTTCAACTAATAAATTTCTGATATTATATTTTTCATATTCCTTATTAATTGGCTCAGTTACCTCATTATCTGGATAGTTTGAGCCACTATTTTCTGGATTACTTGGCTTGTTATTGCCTCCTGTATTTCCTGAATTCCCTGGTTTATTAGTATTATCTGGATTCGAAGGATTATTTGGATCAGTAGGCTTATCTGGATTTGAAGGTTCGCTTGGATCAGTAGGTTTTTCTGGATTCGAAGGACCACTTGGATCAGTAGGCTTATCTGGGTTCGAAGGATCACTTGGATCTGTTGGTTTATCTGGATTAGTTGGATTATCTGGATCTATTGGTTTTTCATCTGGTTCTTCAATCTCATCCTCAAAATCTTTTATAACTGCAGTTAATTTTCCAACATTGCCAGCTTTATCATAAAATATTATTTCATAATTACCATTTTTAGTAAATTCATATACTCCAATGCCTTCTTTAAAAGTTATTTCTTCACTAGGATTTACTACTTTAACAACTACTTTATCATCAATTTTTTCATATTTTAATTCTGCTGTTGGCGCTACTTTATCCATCCAATTAACTTTAGCAGTAATTTGACCTGTATTACCAGCTAAATCTTTAAATTCGAAAATAAATTCTCCATTGTCTTTAAATGTATAAGCCTTACTACCATTATTATTTGTCACAATAGCTTCCTCATTGAAATTTATTGTAGCAACTACATCTTGATTAGTTAATGTATCTTTGCTATATGATAAAGTTGCTTTTGGAGGTTCATGATCTATCCAATCTACTTTTGCTGTTGCTGTGCCTTTGTTTCCTGCAGTATCCACAAACTCGAATGTGAACTCACCATTTGAAAGGAATTCATAAGTAAATGGATTTATATTAGTAACATAATTTCCATCTGTATCCCAAACGTCACCATTCTCATCTGCTTTTAAGCCTGGAATCATAATTCCATCAACATTATAAATATTTCCTTCCTCATCAACAGTAAAAATACCATTATTTGTTACAGTAACTTTTTCGTTTGGTTTTAATTTAGCAATTACAGAACCATTAGTTGGTGAATTAGGAGTAAATTCAAATGTTGCAGTAGGAGCTACCTTATCAATCCAATCTACTTTAGCTACTGATGATCCTTCTACACCTGTTTCTTTATCAACAAATCTAAATGTAAATTCACCATTTTCTGTAAATGTATGCGTATCTCCACCTTCACTTAATATTTCAAAGTTGGCTGAGCTTACATTTAGAAGTCTTGCTACTACATTTTGATTAGTTGGTTCAGTTGTACTATATCCTACCCCTGCTGTTGGTCTTAAATCTTTAGTTATATCTTGGAAGATATTAAATGCTCTAGCAGAAAACCAATTTCCATTTGTTCTATCTGCTACTATTTTAATATATTGTACTTCTTTTGGATTATCTACTTCAAAATTTTGAGTAAATTGGACAGCTTGCTCATTTGTGTTGGCTTGTGAAGAATAAGTTATACCTGTCCTTTGTGACAATATCTCCCAATTTTCACCATCCATACTGCCCCAAATGGTTCCATCATTTATTCTACCATTTCCACCGCTTGCTGGAACAAATTCTACTGCTGAAACAAATCTAGGTTTATCTAATTTTATCGTTATAAACCTCTCCGTATCACTTCCGTCCCATGCGCTATGCCATCTAGTATTATAATTTCCATCAATTGCATAAATAGAGGCACCGCCATTATTTGTTGCTTCTGTAGATACTGCTTCTATTGATAAATGTGATACAGATACATATTTTCTTGTATCAGGTTGATTATCTTCAGTAAATGTATAAGTTATTGAATCTGTTGCTAGTTGCGTTCCAGTAGCCCCTTTTCTAACATGTAAAGTTTTATTTCCAGTATTATCTGGTGATGCTGTTTTGTATGATGTCCAAGAATCATTTTCATTATTACGCCATTCATAAGTTAAATCTATGCCTATAACTCTATTTTCTAAATCGTTAGCATATAAAATACTACTTAAAGATCCTTCTCTAATATCTATAGTAAATCTATAATCATTTAGTCCCATAAATTTAATTATTATGTCATTATCAGAAGTAATTTTAGCTAATTCTTCCTTTGATAGCTCATGTGAATCATCATTTATAAATTCTGTAAAAGTTGCTCCACCATCTAGACTATATGCCCAAGCAAATTGATACAATGGATTTCTAATAATTTTGCTAGCATTTTCACCATCAAATGAGAATGTCATAGGATCAGGTTGAGCTTTATTTAGTAGTTGTCTTGCATGAGTTCTAACAGCATCTACTTGGATTGTTTCAGTTGATGTTGCTGCCGCTGCTTTTTCTAATGCTTCCTTTTCTAGTCTATCTATATGTACTTTTTCACTACCTTCTAAATAAGGTCTTATAACATTTAATAAGTCAAACATTGCAACTGGATGGTAAGTATATGCTTCAATTATTTTATTCGCTAAATTATACCAATCAGTAGAAGTTATTGTTCCTCCTTCGTTTTTTACACTTAGCTTTTTATAAATATTTATTATATAATCATAAGAATCTAAATTTATATCGTTTGCTTCTAATGCTTTAAAATATGTTTCTAGTTTTTTATTATCATCTGTAAAAGAATTAGCTGTTAAATTTAAATATAATGATTTTTTGTAATCTTCATATCTATTTAAGTTAGCTTGTCCTAAATATAGATATCCAGAACTTGATGCTACTTTAGAACCACTAATGTGTTTGTCTGTAAAATATTTATTATTCCAGTTAAATATATAACGGAAAGGATTTCCACCACCCCAAGTACTTCCAGCACCATTCCAGTTACCATATCTTGGCGACCAATAACCATTGCCACTCGCATCTTCATAATATTGAATATATAGTTCGTGACCTATTTGATAAGCTCCTGTTGCAGGTACACCATTAACACGATACATACTTTGTCCAACACGAGAAGCATTCCAACATATTCCACCATTAGCGAAAACCATCCAATATCTTGGAATTTTGGTACCATTTATTAAACCATAAGGAACGTTATATTTGCTTAAATAGAATTGATTATCATATTTTTCTCTATTTTCTTCAGCATAATACTTATCTTGAGTATATACTGGAGATACATACCCTATCATATAAAAACTTACACTTTTCTTTTCATAAGTAAAACCATTAAGCCATACAAGATCGCCATTACTTGTTCCATCTTGCATTACCATACGCATTAATTCTACATGATAATCTTTAAACCAATTATTATCAACAAATTCACCTTGCATATCATTAGTTTTAACTATTTTTAGCTTATTGTTGTCAAATAAATTTTTCATTATTTCAAAACGTTCTAAATAGTCATATGTAGGATTTGGAAAACTAAATTCAAGAGGTGATATGATTTTATCAGTAGAGTAACCTGCTGCTAAAGCTATCATCATCTTTTCATAAACGTAACCATTATTTGAATTTAATTCATTTTTGTATTTTTGATAAATATCAAAAATAATATTTAAGAATTTTGTAGAATTTGATACTTCACCTACTTCAATAAATTCTTCAATGATTCTATTATTGCTAAGTATCCAATCGAACATTTCAACTATATCAGTGCTTAATTCTGCTTTATTTTGAATATTCCAAAAACCTAATTTATTTACAAGTTCTCTTTCTAATATTAATCTATAATTATTATTATAATTATATTCGGCATCATGCTCTTTTAATATTTCATCATAATATTCAACTTTATGAAGTTTATCATAATAGATTCCATCATCAACATAATCTTTTGTTACTAATTTAGCACCAGCTATATTTCCATGATCTGAAGTATTTGGTCCCGCAGGATCAACATAAATTTTTAAATATTTATATCCTTCAATGTTTAAATCAACATTTACAGCTGGACTTGTCTTTGTTAAATTTTCTGTCTTTAACAAAGATGTCCAAGTGGTTTTATCATTTGAAACAAATATCTCAAACCATAATTCTCCTGTACTTTTAGAAGCCTCAAGACCTAATTTAGCTGTAAATCTTGTATAATCTGTTGAATATGCAGATATATCATATACAACTTGTCCTCTAGCGTGAATACTAACACCCTTATTGTATACTCGTTTTTCGCCGTCAACAATTAAACTTATATTTCCGCCATCTTGATTTTTATCTTTTTGTATTTCATGACCTGACCAACCATTAAATGATAAGCCGCCTTCTGTAATAAAATCTAAATCAGATAAATAAACAAATTCTCTATTTTCATTAGTTTTAATAGCAATATCTTCTAGTGAAAAACTCGTACTTGAACTATTACTAAGACATATTAATAAAACGAAAATACAAAATACGCAAAGAATAATACTAATTATTTTTCTATTTTTTTTCAAATCTTCCATAAATTTCATAAAAACAAAACTCCTTTTTAATATATCCTTTTTTAATTATTATATCTTAATACTAATTGCAAATCAATATAATATGATTCAAAATTACTAGATTGCATTTTATTTAAAGTTTCATATAATTCTACTAGTTGTGTTTAATAACAGGTCAATACTAATTATTAATTAATTTATAAAAAAAAGAAGATTAGCAGCATCTTCTTTCGTATACGTTTTGGACTTCATTTTCTTCACAGCAAGAATAAGTTGGGGTAAAAGTGTGACGATATATGTGATGATTAATTATTCTTGTATTGCAAGGTTGAATGTGTGGTACTTCATGACAAATATATCTATGGCATACTGTTTCACGTGGACACTCATATACTGGTGGACATACTACTCCTGGCATAGTTTCTCCCATCATATTCATATTCATTCCCATGTCACATGGACAACTATTCATTCCATATCCCATATTCATATTTGCTCCACTTGTAACTTCAGCATTAAAATAGCCTTCAGCTTGCATTGTTTCAAAATCACGATTATTATTTATTTTCATAAAAAATACACTTTCCTTTCTAGTGTATTTTATGTTTATCTTTTTTTATTGTTAGGATATTAGCCCTATTTTTATTAAAATGGTAGCTTCATATTGCCATTTGATACTTGCTTCATCATCATTTTCATTTGTTCAAATTGTTTTAATAATCTATTAACTTCTTCAACACTTCGACCTGAACCTTTGGCTATCCTTTGTTTTCTGGTAGCTTTTAATACCTCAGGATGTCTTCTTTCATATGGTGTCATTGAACTTACAATTGCTTCTATATGCGCAATATCTTTGGGATTAATACTTATTTCATTTAAACCCATTTTTCTAGCGCCTGGTAACATCTTTAAAATATTTTCTAATGGTCCTAGTTTTTTTATTTGACGCAAATTCATCATGAAGTCTTCTAAATCATAATTTCCTTTTTTCATTTTATTCATTTGATTTTTAGCGTCATCTTCACTAATTAAATTTTCAACTTTTTCAGCGATTCCTAATATATCTCCCATATCTAATATTCTATTTGCCATAACTTCTGGATAAAACTCTCTTAAGCCATCCATTTTTTCAGAATCACCAACAAATTTAATAGGAATATTAGTTAAATGTCTTACGGATAAGGCTACTCCACCTTTAGTGTTACCATCAAGTTTAGTTAGAATTGTTCCTGTTAAATTAAGAGCACTATTAAAACCATTAATAACATTTATAGCATCTTGACCCATCATTGCATCAATTACTAGTATTGTTTCATCTATCTTAAAATTATTTGATATATCTTTTAATTCTTGCATTAGGCTTTCATCGATTTGTAATCTACCTGCTGTATCTATTATGATATAATCTAAATTATTTTCTTTAGCATAAACTAGTGCATCTTTAATAATTTCGTTAGGATTTACTTTGCCTTTGGTAAATACTGGGATATCGATACTTTTTCCAACACTTACTAATTGGTCAATAGCCGCAGGACGATATATATCACAAGCGACCAATAAAGGTTTTTTATGATGTTTTTTTCTTAAGAAATTTGCAAGCTTACCTGCTGTTGTTGTTTTTCCAGAACCTTGAAGTCCACATAACATTAATATTGTAGTACCATTATTAACTTTTAAAGGAACATGGTCTCCTCCTAAAAGAGTAACTAATTCATCTTTTACTAATTTAATAAATAATTCATCTGGTTTTAAACTTTTACCTACATCTTCTCCGATGGCTTTTTCTTTTACACTAGCTACAAATTCTTTTACAACTTGATAATTAACATCGGCTTCTAGTAAAGCAAGTCTTATTTCGCGCATAGCTTCACTAATATTTTCTTCAGTAATTGAACCCATTCCTCTAATGTTTTTTATCGCTTTACTAATTCTATCTCCCATGTATTCAAACATTGTAATCATCTCCCTAGTAAAATTATTTTATCAGAACAAAAGATTTAAAAAATGATAAATCATTATATTAAATCCCCTCTAACCTC
>CANDSI010000050.1 GCA_947388575.1 uncultured Mycoplasma sp. | reverse complement strand
ATGTTCTTGGTACCTGAAGAAAGTAAAATACAACTTATAAACAAAAGGAAAGAACAAGAGATTGTAATTGCTTCAGAATTCTTACTGGCTTATAAAATAGCAGCCATATATAAAAATACAATAGTTATAGGAATTCCAAATGTTATTTCAAAAGCAGAAGTTAAGAGAATAGATATATTTAGAAAGGTTGAAAATGTTTTTGTAATACAAGATATGCATACAATGTTACACAATTCAGAAAATCTTATATCTACACTTATTAATAAATTTGGTGAAAAGAATATAAAACTAGGAGTATCCTATAAAAACTGTGAAATTCCAGAAGATTTAAAAAGTTATCTAAATCGAAAAGAGTTGATAGAAAAAAGAATAGCTTAGGAGGAACAAAAGTATGACAGAAAAAATAAAAATTTTTGATATAATGTCAGCAGAAGATGTAAAAATTTTAAGAAAGACTCTAGAAAATGTAAGGAAAATTGATTTTTTAAAAGTAGATTTTGAAAAATTACCAGATAAAGAAAAAGCAGCTTGAAAAATTATAAAAAGGAGGATTAAATGGTAAAAAGAGAAAAAATAATAGCCAATAGAGTAAGAAAAATGCTAAACAAAAAGGGATTTCTAGTACAAGTGAAACAATCTAAAAGTAGCAATAGTATTTATCTAAAGTTAGACAACGGAGCTTGTGGAGGTGTTAGAATTAGTGATCATAGGAATGATAAAGTTAATTACAAATTTAATATAATAAATGGTTATGTAGGGAGAAAAAGTAAAGTTGTTAAAGGAATGCAAAAGAAATATTACAATTTTAATCTTACTAACAAAGCTATACATGACATTGAGATTGAAAGGGCTAATAAGATAATTAATTTTGGATATGAAAGCTATAAAAAGGCTAGAGATAACCAAAAAATAGCATAGAAGGAGGAGATATGTTAGAATATGATAAATTAAATGAAGAAGAAAAAGCTAAATTAAGAGATGCTTTGGGAATATCGAGAATACATAGGTTTTATTTAGAAGACAATAATATTTTGCTTATGAAAAAAGAAGAATTATTTGAATATATCTTTTTAGATGGGATAAAGAAGTGCAAAGATGCAATAGAAATCATTGAGCAGATGGCAAAAATGACAATAGAACAAAATGACATAGGCAAAGATGTAAGGCAAAAAATGATAGAAAATAATCCAAAAGTAATCAAATTAAGTAATGAACATTATGCGTATAAAGAAGCGTGATACTACAATAAAAGGATATAGAGGTACATTCTATATCCTTTTGCTTGTCTATAAAGGTAAAATATTTAAGCATAAAACTAAATTTTAAGAATGGAGATAAAAGTGATAAAGAGGAAGATTGAAAATATAAAAGATGTTAAGGAAGCAGATTTGTTGTATTTTGAGGTAACAAAAGAAGAGGTAATGAATAAGCATTATAAAAGATTATTAGAATCATTAAAGGTTTTAAGCCAAGCAGGAAAACATGGCAGAGAAAAATTAATAATTGCTTTTTACGGATATGATAATGATGAAAGAGAAATATATACCATTCCTGAAATAAGAGACTTTGTAAAAGAAATTTATGAAAGATATAGCTATATATTTTACTTTCTAACCAGTATAGATAGTAATAGAACAATCATTTATGCTTGCCTTAATGACTGTGAATTATTTAAACAAGAAAATAGTGATAAAGTGACATTAAGAGTTATTCCGAATAGAGAAATACAGAAGAGGGTAACTACAGAAATGTTAAAATATGGAATCAGTCAAAATGATTTGTTAGAAACAAAAAGAATATTATTAACATTTGTTTAAATCAAAATAACTAGGGAATACCCTAGTTATTTTGCAGTTTATTTAGATACATAATATTATTGTCAACAATAGATTTATATTCGTCTTTTAAAGATAAATAACCACAGAAATTGATATTTTCTGAAAGAGTGCTAGAAATTTGCAAATATTCACCATAGAGATCATCAAGTGAAATATGATATAGCTTACATATATTTATAATAAGAGGTAAACTACCTATTGTGATGTTTGATTCTAATTGTGAAATATAGCGAGGAGAACAACCCAATAGTTCAGCTATTTCCTCTTGAGTATATCCATTACTAATTCTAGCACATTGTAATTTATTTCCAATTTTAATAGTAAAATCTTTAGCAAACTTCATAATATTCACCTCTCAAAGTTATTATATAAAATATCAAAGATTTCTTAAATTAAACACGAAATAAAACTAACGTCATAGTTAAAAATAGTATTGTAAAAGTAAAGTAGATATGTTAGAATAGAGAAAATATAAAATCTGTAATGGCTTTGATTTAGATAAGGGGGGCAAATGTAATAGTGTTATCTGCAATAGAAATGATGGAAATTTATGACATTACTATTGAGCAAGCATTTTTATTAAAATATATAATAATGGTAATAGGGTTTTATATAATAATAGGATTATATGTGTTAGACTATATGATAGAAACACATTGTCCTAATATACATATAAGATTAAAAAAATGGAATATTGTATAATCAAAAAGAGATAAATAATCCCTCCAAAAAATTATTTATCCCTATGTGTAAGAAAATATTGAATTAATAAATAAAGAGCATTTTTCTCATAATCATTTAATAGGCTAATTTGATTAATTAAATTATCATCTGTTATTTGATTACTAGCAAACAAATCTCTTAAGATTAAATTAGGTGTAGTATTAAGTGCTTTACATAGATTCACAAAATTTATTAAACTTACACTAGAACGAGAGCCTTCAACATCACGTAAAAAATTAAGAGATATATTAGAGAGTTCAGAGGCTGTATCTTGAGTGTAATTAGCTTTAAGTCTAGCAGATTTTATATTTTGACCTAATACCTGTTTCAAGTTTTCTTCATCTATTAGCATAAACAATCACCCCTTTGCAGTTATCTTTTACAAAAATATAACATTTTATACTCCAAAACAGAATACGATAATACCACAATAAACATTGACACGGACAATAGATACGTTGTATAATTTTATAAACAAAATCGGAGAAACATTATAGTTTTTATAAAATCTAATAGAGAGGAGTGAAAACTAAAATGAAAAGTGTAGGCATCATTAGAAGAGTTGACGATTTGGGAAGAGTTGTAATTCCAGTTGAATTGAGAAACAAATTCGACATTGCTGAAAAGGATCCTATTGAAATATTTGTAGATGGCTATAATATTGTTTTGAAAAAACTCGAGCCTAATTGTATCTTTTGTGGAAGTTCTAAAAAATTAGTTGAGTATAAAGAGAAACTTGTTTGTAGTAAATGCTTAGAAAAATTATCTAATATCCAAATAGAGAAAGAATAGAAAAGGAGACTAAAGAAAAAATGGAAGAATTAATAAAGTTTTTAAATGAAGCGAAAAGCAAAAAAAGAAAAATAGATGAATTAGGAAGAATTACTATTCCAGTAGAATATAGAAGTGCTACTTCAGATGAAATTGTATACCAAATAATTGAAGGATGTTTAGTAATTAGTTATGGTGCTATGGATAATTGGTCCAACGAGAAACTTGATAGATTGGGAAGAATGGAAATTAGTGCAGTGTTAAGAGAAAAATTAGGCTGGAAAGAAAAAGATATTATAGAGATTATTAATTTCAAGGAATATATTATCTTAAGAAAAAAGAATTAATGTAATTGTAAAGCTCAAATTGGAAAGGAGGAAAATGTGTATAATATATTGGTAATAGGAGCTAAAGGGAAAGTTAATGAAAAAAGTAAGCACAAATTTAAATTCATTGCATCAAAAGAATTATGGAATGAAATTGAAAAAGGATATTATGATTTTATATATTGCAAGCAGGAAGACTTAGAAAAAGATATAGAAAATAAATTGATAAGCAACAATTATATGTTAATACCAAAATGTTTTGAGATAATGACTGAAAGAATAACTGATATATATATTAATATGGATATTGTAAACAATCTTATAATAAATAATATAAAGATCATTGAATTTGAGAATTGGTTAGAGAAAATTGCAGTTGAATCAATATTAAAAGAATTCATAATAGAAAGTGAAAATACGAAAAAAATATATTACAATCTATATCCTAATTTATGGGAAAGAATAAAGATAAAAAGAATAATAAACAAAGTTATAAAGAGAGATTATAATGTAACTAATTTCTTTAGGAGATGCAAATATTTTATAATGCAAAAAAGGATAAAAGAAAAGTTTTGGGAAATTTTGATTAAGAATGTAAAGAATGATATTAAAGCAATGGAAAAAATATAAAGATTGACGGATATAAGTTCGTTTTTTTATTTGCTCAGACACACAACCACAAGTTGCAATAAAAACCAACTTGCGGTTTATAACAAAAAAATAGAAAACGTGAGATAATCATACTAACAATTTATTATATGGAGGTTAGCTCACGAAATGGAGAAAGTAGATAGATACGAATATACAGACTGGAGAAGCTTTGGAGAAAGAGTGAAAAATAATAGAGAAAAAATAGGATTACCTAAAGAGAAATTTTCGGAAATGATTAATCGTTCTGAATCTTACGTGAATGAACTAGAGAAAGGAAACAAGAGTTGTAGTGTACATACACTACATCAAGTTTGCCAAGCATTACGAGTTTCACCTAACGAGTTGCTATATGGTAAACATGAAGAAATGGATGTAAAACAGGAATATTCTGACAAAGAAATAATAGAAAATATTATAGCTAGATGTAATGAGTGTGAACTAGAAACAATTAAAGATGTAATTATTGCTATTTATCCTAAGTTCAAAAAAATAACTGAGGATAAAACTAAATTATAGAAAGGAAAATACATTTGGAAGGAAAAAGAATAGTAGGGTATATTTTTTATAGTGTCAATGATATTAAAAGAATAGAAGAACATAAGAAGAGTATCATAAATTATGCTGCTAGTTATTTTGGAGTAAAAGAAGAGAACCTTGTATTCTATATTGATATTGGTTCAAGAAAAGATAGAGTAGCTTTAAATAGTATGATGGAAAAAATTCAGAAAAAGGAATTTGATATTTTATTAGTAGATCATATTAGTCATTTATATAAGGCACCAAATGAAATTGAATTGTCAAAATTAATGGAAATAACAGATGTAATAAAAAATAATGGTGTAGAGATTATATCTATATTAGAAAACCAGAAAATAAAAAAAGTAAGTAGGTAGTAAAATGGTGATGGATGAAATAATAGAGGAAAGAGCAATAGAACTAAATTTTACAAGAGAAGATGTGCAACAATTAAAAGATTTGCTAACACATATAGTTGAAAAATATGAGAAAGAAGTTAATTGGAATAGAGAAAAATTAAACAGAATAGGAAAAATAGCAATATATGAGGCAATTCATACCTTTAATATAGAAAAGAGGGTTTCGTTAGAGGAATATGCTCAATGGAGGATAGAGGGCAAAATATTAGCTTGTATAAAAAGAAATAATAGGAAAAATGTTTGTACAAGTAAAAATATAAAAGAAATTGGAGATAGAGAGACTTCTAATGTTATAAAAATATTTGGTAGTTATGTATCAAATATACATTTAGCTTCATTTCTCATACCATATTTAGAAGAAGCATTAGAGCATAAAGTAAAGGTGGCTACAATATTAGAAGATGAAATAAAAGAGATGGTTGACTTTGCTCAAATGAGGAATACCAATACAAAAATATTAGATGTAGAGTGGAAACCAATTAAACAATCAGAAATAGAAAACATTATCGAAAAACTAGATAACAATATTGCAGAAGAACAAATGATAATAATAAATGGAAGGAGAGAATTTATTCAGAAGGTACAAAAAATAGTACAAGTATATATAAAACAGAAGCAAACAAAATTAGAAAAATCGAAAATTAAAATTATTACACTTTATAACAATAATGATTTTATAGAATATGGTGAACAAATAATAAAAAATAATGATAAAGTATTAAATACATCAGGAGAACAAGAAATATCAGAAGTATTTTCAAAAGTTTTGGATCATAAAGCTGAAAATGAAACAACAGAAATTGATTTAGAAGAAATATATGAAAAAATGAGTAGATATAAACAGCTTTTAAAAAATGGAGTAATTACACAAAGAGAATATGATCAATTATGTATGCAATTAAAAGAAACATTAAAAAAATAGATGAAATATCTTCTTGAGGTATAATGGGAGGAGCGAAATTAATTGGATAATAATAAAAATACATCAAATATCATAAGAATATCTAGCTTTTATGCAACAAAGCTTCAGTTTGCTACTATTATATTACTATATCTTGAAAAAATATTAAAAAAAGATGTAAAAGTTACTACAATATTAGAAAACGAAATAACAACGACAATTAGAGTATATATCTTAGGACTTAAACTAAAAAACGAGTTTCTTAATGACATAGAATGGAAAACGAGTGAAAACTTGGAAAGCATAAAAGAAGAGTTGGATAGCAATATAGCAAAAGAACAGATAATAATAATTAATGGAAGTTTTGATTTTATTAGAATAGCACAAGAAATGGTTGAGTCATATATAGAAGAAAACAAAACAAGATTACAACAGTCACAAATAAGGATTATTACGCTTTATGAAGTTGGAGACTATATGGACAATATATTGCAAATACTAGAGAATACTGATAAAATACTAAATACAACTGGTGAACATGAGGTAGATGAATATTATAAAGATAGAAATATACATAATTTAAATATCAATAATAAGAACAATATTAGTACAAGTAAAAATAATGATACATCTGAAGAACGAGAAATATCAGAAACATCTTCAAAAGTTTGGAGTTATAAAACTGAAAATATGACAACAGAAATTGAGTTAGAAGAAATATATGAAAAAATGAGTAGATATAAACAGCTTTTAAAAGATGAAATGATCACACAACAAGAATATAATCAATTATGTATGCAATTAAGAAAAAATAGATAATAAAGTAGGTAATAACATGATAATAGATGAACAACTAAAAGAATTAGAAAAAAGGCTAAATTTTACCCAAGAAGATATAAAGCAATTAGATGACTTGGTGGAGCATATAGTTAATAAGTATAAAAAAGAAAATGATTTGGATAAAGAAGTTTTAATTATTATGGGAAAATTAGGTCTATGTCGTGCAATTAAAGATAGAATAGACGAAGTTTTAGATATGAGTGCGAAAAAAACAAAAATTACACCAAAAGAATTTAAGAAAATGTTTGAAGAAGACATACATTCTTCTATAGAACATTATATATGTAGAGAAACAGGAAAGTTTGTGGAAGAAGTTAAGCAAGAAAATCAAAAAGAGCCAGATGTAGATTTTAAATTTAATAGGAAGCTTATAGAGAAATATTATGATACATTGTGGGGACGAGATAAGCAAATTATAGAGCTTCGTTTTGGAATCAAAAGTGGGATAGAAAGAACTCCTGAAGAAGTGGGTGCAATGTTAGGACTTTCAAAAGCATATATAGTTCAAACTGAAACAAAAGTTATAGATAAAATAAAGCAACAGTTCTAAGAAAAAAGTAGAATTTATTAAAATGAATAAACTGTTAAGA
>CANDSI010000049.1 GCA_947388575.1 uncultured Mycoplasma sp. | reverse complement strand
CTGCTTTCTTTAAATATTCATTTACTAATTCCATAGTCATATCTTCACTAATTGGAAGTTCAACAAATTTTCTTACCCTTTCTCTAAGATGTAAGCCTGCTAAAAATTCTGCTTTCTTCCCATAGCTTTGAAAATATCCGATTCTATACAAATTAAGTTGATAAGCCAAATATTCTTTGTCTAACACTGAAGTTCTTTTTATATCCCCAAGTCCTAATTGTTTATTCATTTCTAATACTAAATCTAATCGACCAGCTGCGACTGGAATATCATTTTTAAAAAGAATTATAGGTACTTCATTATCTAAACATTCAAATTTATATTGTCTCTTTAAAAACTTATAGTTTCTAAGTTCTTCACAACATTTATCATCTATCTTCCATTTTTCAAAATTCTCAATAGCTTCATGTACCATAGTACCTTTTTTTGCTGCTCTTTCTAAAATTTGCTTATCTATATTTTCATATTTATTTCCGAACTTTATTTTTAAAATTTGAGTAATAGAAGGAACACATATGCCATCTATCAAATATTGATGTATGTCGTCTATGTATTCTAATATGTGTCCTGCTATTTCCCAAGTTTGAACTTTTAAATCTTTAGTTTCCATTTTTTATTTTTACTAATATGCTAGAGCTAGTTGGTTTCATTTCTATATAATCATCATAAAGTTCGGGATATTCTTCTTGAAATTTATCTTTATTAAAAGTTTCTTTATCGCTAGGTTCTTTATATGTTATTGAAAGTTCAGGCATATCTATTTTTTTTATACCTTTGTTTTTCATTTCTTCTTTAATTCTAGTTCTTATATCTTCTTTTGCTTTTTTTAGTTTTTTTTCGGCTACGTCAATGTTAATCATTTCTATTAAAGCTTCAGAAGATAATAAATATTGATTATTATCTTGTATTATAAGTTCATTCATTAGTTGCTTTCTCCAATTTTGATTAATTCGTCTGCCACTTCTTTCAAATATTCACCTAATTGAGTAAAGTCTTTTTTATTTTTTTCTATTTTTTTTGTATAAATAACTTCTGTAATTACATTCAATTTCATTAAAGGTCCTTCAATTAATTTTTTATAATCAGTAGGTATATCTTCAGAGTAACTTTCTATTTTAGAATTTCTTAATTCTGTAATAAACTTATTTATATCTCCTTCTATATAATTTTTTTCAACAAACATCATTTTCCCAATTTTTTCAAATTGTTCTAAAATTTCCAACATTTTCATTATTATTCATTCTCCTTTGCTTCTTTATTTTCTTGTGATTTTTTAACTATTTGTGCTATTAAATTTTTAGCTACATCAAAGTCCATATCCTCTAATTTTTTAATTTTATTAGTTTCTAATAATTTAGTTAAATTATCATCTTTGTAATATTTAGCTAACATCGTTACTTGATTTTCTGTTGCTTTTCTTTTAACTTTTTTATTCATATTTGCTTCAGGACTATCAATTTCAGGGTCATCACCAGTTGCAACCATAAAAGTATTCGCTAAATAATACTTCAATGCGCCAGTATCTGATTTATAGCCAGCTTTATCACCTTTATCAATACCTTCGCCTGTTGTATAACTTGTTTCGTAAAAACCTGTATCAATGTCGCTTAGTTTCCACTCCCATTTTGTATTTCTTCCATTGCTTTGGTTTTCAGTTCCTTCAAACATATCATAAGATACTTCGCTAGAAGTTAATTCTAGTCCACATTCACTAAATAATTCTGTAAATAAATCTTTATATTGTGCTTCACTAAAGTATTTATATTTATCATAATTGTTCTTGCCTTCTTTTTTTAAAATTCCTTTTTCTTTTAGTAATTTTCTTAAATTATTTTTCTTTGTTTGAAGTTTAGAATTATAATTTAACCATTCTTTTATTTCTAATTTATCTATCATTTTCTTTTCTCCAATTCATCTATTCTATAACTATTAATAATTACTAGTATTCCTATACCACATATACAAGCATTAGTATAATCTTGTTTAATAGCATAAAATACTAAACCAAAACCTAGTACTACCCCTGTTACTAAATCAATTATTTTCACTATTTTTAAGTTCCTTTCTTAATTTATCTTTAAATTCATCTTTTTTATTTTTATAAACCCAGTTTCCACACCATTTGCATATTAATTTATTGACATTAGCAGGTATAACCATTTTATGTCCGCATTTACAAGCATAAGTAATACTTTGTATAGAATCACTTCGCTTTTTAAACTCTTTCCAAGTTTCCATTTTATTCCTCTTTTGTATTTTCAGCAGAATAATTGATAGCAGCTATAAATTCCTCATTTGAAAACTTATTAGATATAGCACACTTTAATTTCCACCAACTAATTTTTTCTTTATAATGACGAATATTTCTTTCTACCCTTTGAGAAGTAGTGTTATACATTTCTGCAACCTTTTGATATATTTTACATATTTGCATAGGATACATTTCACAAGCTGATACCAAATATTTAAATCCTAATAAATGCACCATTCCAAAATTTTCGGCAATGAATTTTTTTATTTTTTCTTTCTTTTCCATTCTCATATTCCTTTACTCTTTTATTCCTAATACATTTTTTAAAATCTCTTTTTCTTTTTCAGAAGTTGTATTTTTATAAATGTGATTTAATAGCTTTAAATAACGTATTTTAAATTCACTTTCAGACATTTCATACAACTCTTTTTTATTCGGTTGTTTATCATTCGGATAACATTTTTTAAATTCTCTGATAACATAATCAACTGAACTACATCTGTCAAAATGTTCCAATTGTTTTGTGTATGTTTCAAATAATCTTCCACATATAGGACAATATACTTGGTAGGAATTTATATTTGTTTTTTCGGTAACTTTTTTTAGATTTTTAACCAAGTAATATGCCGTTGGTGGTTGATATTGAAATTTATCCTCGCTTAAACATTCTGCTACAACTTGAGCTACATCACTAAAATCATAATCTTTTAGAACCTCATACCAAGCACTAAGCATTTTATTGTCATAACTAAAGTTTTTATTTTGATAAGCAATTAAATCTAGTATTTTTGTGTTTTCTTTACTAGTCATTTTGTTCCTCGTAAAATTTTTGCTTTTCTTCTTCTAACTTCTCAAATTTATTTTTAATATTAGCTGTGGTCTTGCTCTCTTGAAACTTTTTCTCAGCTTCTTCTGCTTCTGCCACTGTCTTAATATTTTTAGTTTTATAACTTTGTAAAATTCTTTGAACGTATTTGATATTAAATGCTCTAGCTAATTCTGCTTGTTTAATTGCATATCTAGTTAACTCTGTATCTTCCCACATTTCTAATATTTCAACTTCTGTTCTAGATATAGTTCTTCCAAAATGTTCTTCGTAAAATTTAATTAGTTCTAAATTTTTAATTTCTGCTTTGTTATTACTACTATTATTACTTGTATTATTAGTAGTAGTTGTAGTAGTAATATTATTTTCATTTACATTATCATTTAGATTATCATTAACATTAAGATTAACATTTACATTATCATTTACATTAACATTATCATTAGGTTTTCCATTTTTTAACCTATGGTTTTTATTTTCAGAAACCACTGGTTTTTTATTTTCTAAACTATCATTTTTTTTAGGCCTACCACCCTTTTTTCCGTCAGTATACCTTTTGTTATTAGCTCGTATTTGTGGTTTAATTAGTTCTAATATTATATCCCCAACTTCATCGTTTAAATCAATATTGACATTATTTAAACCAAGTTCAAATATTGCCTCATATAAATCACATCTTTTAGATTTATCTTTTACTTTATGTATAGAATTATAGAAGCTTCTATAAAAAATAAAACTTTCCTTTTCTTCCATTCTTAACCTCTTGTCTTTCTATTTGTAAAATATTAAAAATGCTATAAACAAAATTAATAAAAATATTATTATCGAGGATAAATCATAAATTATGTCGCCAAGTTTTTCTTTTATGTTCTTTTTTAATTTAAGCTTCTTCACTTTTTTTGTTTTCATTAGCTAATTGCCCCTTTCTTGAATTTTTTTCAAATTTGTGGTACAATTATCTAAAGAAAAATTCTGTGCGGGTTTTTCTTTTTTTGTGCCACTTTTTCCGTATCTTCTATCAAAATAATTTTGTATATTAGATATCATTTTTTGCATTTGCTCTTCATTTGGTTTATTTGTGTGAATTATGGTATATTCTTCTAAATAATTCTTTTTCATAATTACCCTTTAATTATCATACGTATACGTATATACATTTTTAAAAAAAATATCTGGAGTCACACCATAAAAGTCTAACAATCCGATAAGATTTTCAATAAATTTAGCTTGATTGTTTTCGTAACGACTTATCATCATACTAGAATAGCCTGTTGCATCTGCTACTTCCTCAATAGTAAGATTTTTGCTATCTCTTAATCTTTTTAACTCAAAAGACATATTTTTTTTAATCTTTTCGTTCATATTTTTCCCTCCTTGTAATTTCATTATACTATACGTATACGTATTTGTAAATATCTTTTTTATACTTTTACGTATTTTTTTATATTTACATTTTTTATATAATGTTGTATAATATTGTTAGTTTAGAAATTTACCTTATTTCTAAATATAAGAGGTGATATTTTGAATAGTAATTATAGCGTATCTAACATTAAGTACATAAGAAAAAAGAAAAATTTATCTCAAGCTAAGCTAGGTGAAATGATAGGAGTTAGTCAGCCGACTATAAATAGATGGGAAAATAAAAGTGATTCTCCTACAATAGATAATTTATTAAAATTTTGCGATGTATTTAATATTTGGCTTGGAGACTTAGTATGTAAAGATTTAAGTGTTGAAAATAATGAATATGATAAGCAAATAGAGCAATTATCCACTGATAATGGTATCAAAATAATAATAGATAAAAATGCGCCTCTTACAGCAGAAAATGTTTTAGAAGTTCAGAAAGTACTTTCAGAAGTATTAGAAGAGCAAAATAAAAAAGATACACAAAAGCATTAATAATTTGTATAAAATAATTAATTATATATAAATTATATTGATAATTTTTGTTTATACAAATAACTATACATTCTAGGCATTATATATAGACAAAAAATAAGTTATATGCTACCCTACTATATTAAAGGTGGGGTGTAGTGTGAAAATTAAAAAAAGAAAATTATCAAAAGAAATCAATAAAATATATTTCATATTAAAAGATGAGATAATATTAATCGAAAATATTGATTAATACACGAAAGTGTTTTAATAAAAGAAAGCGAGGTGTGAGAAATGAAAAAAATATTAACAAGTATGCTAATATTGATTATGTGTTTTTCTTTAACTGCGTGTGGCGACAAAAAAGAATCAGACAGCAAAGACGATACTAAAACTCAAACAACAGATAAAGTTACATTATCTAACTTACAATCTAAGATTGAAAGTCTTGGCATAAAATGTGAAAAATCTGTTGTTGCGTACGATATGGTTGGAGCGAAAGATGGTTTTAAATTAAAGTCCAACAGCAAAACTATTGAAGTTTATCAATTTGACAAAAATAGTTCTGAATATAAAGAAGCAGAATCTAGTCAAAAATTAAATTTAAGTAGTATGAATATGAAACTTGACGCTACTATAAAAAATGGATACGCATATATTATAGACAAAGATTTTGAAAAATACGATGATGTTATTAAAATTTTAGATAAATTAAATTAATAACATATTAGGAAGTATAAAAAGAGTGTATAAAAAAGAACTACTGCACCAACAGTAGTCCCAATACATAAAATTGGAGTTCGTTACCGAAAAAACAACTATTCCTTTTTTATGCACTCTCATTATAACAAATATTGAAATAAAATTCAATAAAAAATGAGAGGTGTAACTAAAATGCAAGAAAGTTTTAGTAAAGAAAGCTTTTTAAAAAATAATAAAATATATGAAGCTTATAAAAAAGCATTTGATTTAATAACAAATTTTATTATTGGTTATATATATATAAGAGTAAGCTCTAAAAAACAAACTGACAATAGCCCTGAGGCTCAACTAAGAGCTATATTAGACTATGCTTTACAAAATAAAATATGGATACCAATTGAAAATATTTTTATAGATGGTGGAATTAGTGGTAGAAAGTCAGATAAAAGAATAGAGTTTCAAAGATTAGTATCATTAGCTTTAGATAAAAAAAGTAATTGTAAAGTAATATTGGTTGATAAATATGACAGATTTTATAGAAACAAAGATGAAAGTGCAAAATATAAAGCTGATATAAAAGCAGCTGGCTGTTCTGTTATTGCTATAAAGCAACCTTTACCAAAAGAAAAAATATCAGCTTTAATATTAGAAAATCATTATGACACAATGGCTGAAATATATTCTTTAAATCTTTCACAAGAAGTGTATAAAGGATTATATGAAAATGCTGATAATGGAAAACACCAAACTAGGCCTTGCTATGGCTATAAAAAGATAATTGTAGATGTTATATATGATAGCAAAAGAGACAAAGATGTAATAATCAGAAAAATGATTATTATTGAAGAAGAATCTAAAGTAGTTATAATGATATTTACACTTTATATAGATGGTATGACAGAATTAGCAATAGCTCAACATCTAAATGAGTTAGGAATAAAAACTAGAGACGGAATACCTTGGTATGACGCACGTGTTAAATATATTTTAAATAATCCAACATATATAGGTTATAGTCATTGGACTAAATCAGGAGAAGATACAATAATTAAGAAGAGCAAAGATATTCCCCCTATTATTACTCAAGAAATGTGGGATAAAAAAGAAGAAATAAGAAAAGCACGTAAAAGTATAAGTGATACTCCTATCAAAAGCTATGTAAAAAGCGAACATTGGTTAAGAGGAAAAATTCGTTGTAGCAACTGCGGAAACACACTTGTGTTAGGTGGTGGCTCTTGGCAATGTTGTATGTATACTCATGGTGGTTGTAACGAAAGTCATTCTATAAGAATTAAAATGTTGGAAGATTTAGTATTAAATCAATTATCTATTCTTAACAAAAATCAAATATACATTAATATAAATAATATTAAAGCACAAAATAATCAAGAAGATGCAATTTTAATTGAAAAAATTAAAGCTTTAGAAGATAAAAAGAAAAAAATAGAGTTTGGGTACGAAAATGATTTTTATTCACTAGAAGAGGCAAAAGAAAAGAAAAAACAAATATTATTAGAACAAACTCAACTTGAAAAAAAATTAAAAGAAATAAACAAAGAAAAAAACTCTAAAGACTATCAAGATATTATTTATGAAAAATGTGAAAACTTAACTGATATGCTTAAAGATGAAAATATCCCTATTTTAGATAAGCAAGTAGCAATTAACGAAGTTATAGATAGAATAATTTTCGACAAAAAAAATAAAACTCTAGAGTTTATTTGGAAAATTTTATAATATTAAATCATAGCTAGGTATATTTCGTTCACCGTTTATACGAATTATTCTCCAACACTTATTAGCAAACTTTACATAATTATTTGTTACCACTCCTCTCCAGTAGTAGCTGTAACCTCCATACATTCCATCACTTACTTTATATACTCCTTCATCTGTTGTTGCTGCATTACTGAATGTTGGTGTTGTATCTTTTGGATTTACTGCCGCTATTATTTCTTGTATATTTTCTGGTGTTTTCTTATCAA
>CANDSI010000048.1 GCA_947388575.1 uncultured Mycoplasma sp. | reverse complement strand
GGTTAGCATGGCAACTGGAATTAAAGAAAAAGAGGCAACTGACCTTTTAAAACAAAATGATGAATATTGCTTGGATATTTAGAAATTTAATGAAAGGAAAATTAAAAATATGAGAAAACAATATGATGATTTTACACAAATGAAGTTAAAAGATATGTGTAAAAGTATGAGTGATATGACATATACCTATATTAATCCAGATAGTGGTGAACCAACAAAAGTACCACCATCACACTATGAAAAAATACTAGAGGCTGTAAAAGAAAATTATATGGGAGAAATAACAAGTAGGCAATTTCTTACCATTATGTATAATCAACTAAATGCTTTAAAGAAAGAAGATGAAAAATATTTTAGGCAAGCTCTCCTATGTATTGATATGGGAATAAATCCAAAAGATTTAAGAATAGATGAGCAAATTGCTATTTCATTTACTGATAACTATATGGATGATAGACAAAAACAAGAAAAAAAGAACTTTCATTTATTAAGTCAGGACATAGTAGATACTTATAATGAGTCAAAAGAAAATCCTATGATTCAAGCAAGGGCTATGGAAGTTACTGATGATATAGATAAAGAGCAAGATGATGATATTGATTATGATATATAGGAGGAACTATGGAAATACAAGATTTTGGAGAAAAAATTGGTGGTGCAAAAAAAGATTTATGGAAAGAGCGAGGTCTTTCTGTAGATGATTTATCCTATATGAATGATGCTGAAAGAATCCAATTAATAAAGAAAGATAATATATGGAAAAAGCCTAATTATCAAGAAATGGTTGAAAGTGGTTTACCTGTTAGAGTAGCATATTTTATAAAAACTATAAGAGATGCTACCCCTACAAAACCTATAATCTTACTAAGAAATAGTGATATAGAATTAAAACAAAAAGAATACATTGATTTTGTTAGTAAATTACGTGATTATGTAATGAATTTAAAACAAGAAGATGATATTTTAACATTTTATGAAAAATTTTTAAGCAATTATATTATAAGAGATAAGAGTTCATATTATGTAAGAGTTTCACCAGAAGTTTCAAGTGCTGTTGATAATAAATTATTACAAGCATCACAAATAAGTAACTTTTATAATATAGATAAAGAAATAAGAAAAAAACAATTTTGCTATACAGATGATGAAAAAGTATTATCTAATTTTGATATATTTGTGTATGATAATGATAATGTTAAATTAACAATAGATTATAATAATAGAACTGTTATTGAAGTAAAAGAAGGACTTGGAAAAAGGTTTATATATCCAAAAGGAGAATTTGCAGATATATCAACTTGGAAAGAAAACACTATATTTATAATGGATTTAACAACAAGAAATATAATCAAAAACAATTTAGAAAATATTGATGCAGCAGAAAAATTTATATTAGAAAACTATAAACAACAAAGCAATGAGAAAACAAATAATTCAAAAAATAGAAAGAAAAAATTTATTCCAGAACAACTAAAATATATTACTCGT
The DNA here is from genome assembly GCA_947388575.1 of uncultured Mycoplasma sp. Next base: position 6,208 of record CANDSI010000048.1, on the reverse strand, counting down.
GATGGTGAAGATTACAGAAATAATAGAAATATTACTGGTGAAGATATGCTAAAAACATTTCAATTTAAGGGTGGAGAATTTGGAAACTGGCTCAATGAAAATGACAGACAACAATCTCTAAATTATGGATATGATGCCTTGCTCGATCTGAGTAAGGCTCTTTCAATATCTCCTACAGATATTTCTTTAGATGGTAAATTATCTATTGCATTTGGTTCAAGAGGTAGTGGAGATGCTTTGGCTCATTATGAACCAACTAGAGAAGTAATCAATTTAACTAAGATGAGAGGTGCTGGTAGTTTGGCTCATGAATGGGGCCATGCTTTAGATGATATTATAGGTAAACAATTAGGATATAGTGGATTTCTAACAAATAATTTTAGATATTCAGATTCTACTTCTGAAACAATAAAAAATGTTGTAGATGCAATGAAATATAAGACTGTTTGCAATGAAGAATCAATGAAAAAACAAAATGAAGAATACTTAAAAAGAGTAACTAGAATGAAGAATCTTGTTAATAGTTTCTTTCCATCAGAACATCTAAACGAAAAACAAATGGAGCTAAAAGATATTCTTATACAAAATTTAATACACAATGCTGAAACAGCATCTAATAATTTTTTAGAATATTTTACTAAAGGGACTGGAAATAAAGATATAGATGACCTATCAAATTTAAGAAAAGAAACTGTAGGTAGAGTTATTTCTAAAGAAGATAGAAAGCAAATTGCACAACTACAAAATTATGTGTGTTCAAGTAAAAAACAAATAGGAAAAGAACAAAGAGTAGAAACAGAATTTTATAAAAATTCTATTAAATTTGATGAGATATATGCTAAATCAGGTCATGATTATTGGTCTACTACAATAGAGATGTTTGCTCGTAGTTTTGCCTGTTATGTTAGTGATAAATTAGGATATAAAAGTGATTATTTATGTGGGCATGCTAACCTTGCTATAGGTTCTATTCAGAATAAAAATAATGAACCAGAAGTAATAAAAGCATTTCCAGAAGGCAAGGAACGACAACTAATAAATGAAAAAATAGATAAATTAATTGATTTTTTAAAAGAAAAAAATATTTTACATGATAACAAAACACAAGAAATAGAATCGGATTATGATTACGATTATGTTTAATAAAAGGAGGATTTTAAGCTGAATATTGATGAATTTTTAGATAATGATAAAACTGTTGCAAAAGTAGGAGAAGATAGTATCTTGAAGATAAAGTACAATGATAACATTGATTTTATTTACAAGCCTTCTTATGGCAATTTTGAATATGGAAAAGAATTGCAGTTTTTAGGATTCTTTGAAAAAATCACTAAAAAATTATATGGTTCTTCATTAGAATTTCATTCTGAATATATTAAAGAGATGTATAGCAATTATTATGAAAGTAGCATTGAATTAATAGAAAAGAATCTTAAAGATGGAGCCAATATATATTTGAATAAATATATAGAAGAAAATAAGTTACAACTAACAACTCTTGGTAAAGAAATATTTGATAAATATATAGCAACTGAATGGAATTACAATAATATTCAAAATAATGTTATACATGACTATATTCATAATGAGCAAAACGATAAAATATCTTTTTCAATTAATAGTAAGCAATATGAGAAAGATATTAAGGAACTTATATTAAGATATGTTCAGAATCCAATAGAAACTGCCAAAGAAATTTTTAATGAATATATAAACACTACAGAAAAAATTGAATCTATATACTATGATGATTCGTATCATAAAATATCAGTAAAAGAATATATAGGAGCTACTTTATTAGAAAAGCAATTTAAAGATACTTTATTACAACAGTTAAAAGATAATCCAAATAATGAATATAGAAAGAAACATGATATTGTTCAATCTATAAAAGATGTAGATGCACAAATGATAACTATAACATTAAAACATAATAACGAATTAATTAACTTGAAATATCCGAAATATCTATTAAAAAATATGGAATTGTATGAATCACATATTCCAGATTTAAAAACTAGAGATAAAGTTGAACAATTATTTAAAGATATGTATGGAACAGATCGAGATAATTTATTTATGAAAGAAATTGTAAAAATAGAATATAAGAAGAAAGTTCTTTATGAGGATAAAGAACTTTTAAATTTAAAAGAAAGTGTTTCTAAAGTTATACTAGAAACTCATGATATTGTAGATGATATGTTTGAGTAAATACTAATAATAGGGAGGTAAGTAAAAGTGATTGAATTTATTGAAAAAGAGCCTCGTAAAAGTTATGACCATTGGAATATGAATGAGTGCCTTATGTACCCAAATTTTATGATAAAGGATGGAAAAGAATTCTTTATTATGAATCGACGTGTACCTCAACCAAAGTACAAAGATACTGAAATTCAAGAACATATTAAGCAACTAAAAGAGAATAATGGAACATATCTTACATTTTATGGTGCTAATAAAAATCCTATAGATATGCTAAAAGATATAGTCGAAAGACAATTTTCATTTGTAGAACCTACAGAGTTATTTAGAAAATCTGAATTAAATGATTTTGTGGATTTTCATGGCAACCTTAATGAACTTGCAGCAGCATTTAGATATAGGATATATGATACTAAAATATTAAAAGATATAAAGAAAATAGTATCATTAATAAATAATAAAGAATGGGAAAAAGCAAATGAATCAATAACTAATTTGCAATCTAATGATAATAAGATTCAAAAAGATAATGAATATGATATAGATATTTAGGAAAGGGGTGATTAAAAATTGAATAATATAACAATAAATATGAATGGAAAACCTATTACTTTATATGGAAGTAATACTATCATTCAAAATGAAAAAACAATAATCGAAAATTTAGAATTAACAGGTAATGAATCTAAAGATAGACTATTAATACAAGACTGTATTGATAAAAATAAATTAAAATCTGATATACTTTATGATGGAAATAGTGTATATCCTTTTGAGAAGATTGTAAAAGCATATAGAAAGTTACAAAAAAGTGGAACATTGGATGGTTTAACCAAAGAAATGTACCACTTTTTTATATATGCCTGTGAAGATATTGCTCACTATGATTTACACGGTTTTAGATCATATTATAATAATTCGTTTAAAGAACTGGAGAATGAGCTATTAAGTCATAGTGGTTTATGGACTAGATTTAGTGATAGAGATAACATTTTTAAAGAACTAAAAATAGGGAAATATTATAATGAAAGAGATTATATAAATATTGATAAAATACCTCTTAATAAATTGAAAACAATTATTGAAAGTTGTGGATGGAAAGCACAAATAGATACAGATAACTATTTAAAATTATCTAAAAATATAAACTCTAATATAAGTTATTCTTTTAATATTGATGTTTTAAATTATGATGTATCAACAATTATGAGGAATATGAATTATATATCCAATTCTTTTAATACAGAAAGCTACATCAATCAAATGGTAATAGAAAGAGAAAAACAAGAAAATCCACCAACTATTAGAGAAATAGTATCAGCTGCTGATGTTATCAAACGTAGTTTAAATGAACTTAACTCTGATGTACTTTATAAATGTAGATTGGAAATTGAATTAAATAAAGATACTTATAATGCAAATACTGTAACGAAAGATGATGAATATGATTTAGGAATTTGTGGTTAAAGGGGGATTATATGAATATTATACAAGATAAAATTGAAACAGAAACCAAATATCCTTTAATAAAAAAATATATCATATCAGATAAGAATGTAGATGATTTTTTCACTCATTTTACCATTGAACAACTAGATCATTTTGAAAATTCATTACATCTATATTTTAATACACAAGACATTAAATATAATCAAGAATATGATAGTTTAGAATCAACAGAAGATTATGATTTTAATAGAGGGGTAATTAGATTGGCTTGTGGTTTAATAACATATCAAGATTTTATTGATGACTATGGAATAGATAAATCTAATTATTCAGAAGTTATCCTCTCTAAAGTTATAGATTATTTTAGAGAACATAAAATAAAAAATCTAATGGAATATGGTAATGATTATGATGAAGGATTATATCATTTATCTTCTCTATATAAAGAACTAATGGATAAATTAAATATAAAATATATGTATGTTTCTACAGAAGATTTTTCGGATGGCAAATATTTAACTACTATAACTTTTGAGGACAATTCAGAAATTAAATTAGATACAGATGCTTTTAATGGGATAAAAGTAGTAAGTCAAAATGTGAATTCTATTTATGAGCATATAAATAGAAAATCAAAAGAAAATGAGAAGGAAAATGATATAGAATGTGAATATTGAGAGGTGAAAAATTTGAAAACTTATGATTATAAATGGATTGACTTTTTATCTGGAAATAATACAATAAAAGTTACAAATGAAAATGAATTTAACAAGTTCAAAGACTTTTTAAAATACTTAGGTATAACAGATATTTTAAATGGAACAAATACATTTTGTGAGTTTCAAAGTCTTGCTCACATTAATAATTTAGATGAAAATATATTCTTATTTGAGTATGTAAATCATAAAGGATTAACTTGGAGTGATGATATAAAAAAATCAATAGAATGGTATGATAAAGAACCAATTAATGTATCAGAATTAGAAATTTTTGATATAAAAACAGAAGAAAAATCTTCAAAAAAGGATAGTGAAATTGACTATGATTATGAATAAAAATTTGAAATTAAGTGGAGCATTTTTGCTTCACTTTTTTCAAAAATCAACTCAAAAAATTTCTCCCAGCGGGCTAAAAGGGTTTTAGGGAGTTTTCCCTAACAAGCAATAGAGGTGTCAAAACACCATGCTTGCGAATGTTAGTCGGTAAAAAATACCTGACTCATTCGACGCAAAATGAGATTTTGCTCATCTCTTAATACTTCGCTTCGCTAGTATTAAGATTTTTAAATTTAAGGAAGGTGGTTTATACGGATATAAAAAAACAAATTGAAAAATTTAATAAAGATGAAATTGAAAAAGTCTTTAATAAATATAAAGCCATTTATAAAGGCAAAATGTCTTTAGAAAAAAAATAAAAAATATATTTTAACAATAAAGAAATTTGAAGTATTTTTTAGATTATATATTGATGAAAATATACAGGTATATATTAGAACAAATACTTTAAATAGTCATGAAGTAGTCAATTATGAATTTGTAAATTTTAAAGAACTACAAATTGAGGATATGGGCCAATACAAAAAATGTGTAAGACAATTTTTTAAAAACATAATTAAAGAGGTCGAGAATACTCTTTTTTGTCCTGAACATCACAAAGAGATGATACCAGATAATGCAACAAAAGAAGAAACAGATAAAGGCTGGTACAACATTTATGAACAAAGGTTATTAACAGAATTAAGCTACAATAATCAAAAGGAATTTATTGAATGGCTTAACAAAGTTAGTGATAAAAAATATATTGCACAACAAAAGAAAATTTGATTATGGAGGAATTAAAATGAGATGTACTTTACATTATCAATACAATAAGTCTGGTATTAAAATATTTGTGTCAAAAGGATCTGAGCCAACAGGAATAAATGTATATATAGATTATTCTAAATGGAGTGAAAATAGACTAAAATATTTAGATGCAATTTTAGATAAGCATTTTAATCAATTATTAGATAGCTGCAATCAATCTATTTTAAATTATAAATTAAATGCTAAGGATATAGAAAATACTAAATTAAATGTAAAAAATACGATTACTCGTATAGTAAAAGAAAATGATGAAAAGTTAAGGAATCTAATTGTGAAATTAGATATATCAATTAAATCATGGTATCTTAAAGAATATCCAAGTGATGATGTAGGAGAAACATTATCTGATACTGCTACTTTTCTGGAATTAAATAATTTACTAAACTCTGGTAAAGGTAAAGATGTATATGAATTACTTGGTGGAGATTCTGATACTATTGTTAGAGAAAGATGTTTTGAGAAATTATGCCAATTAACAGAACAAACTTATGATACTGTTTATAATAAATGGCTTCATACAGAAGAATCAAAAACAGAAGAATATGATATAGAAAAATAATATGTAATTTAAAATTGGAATCTATTTATTATGAGGAATATTTTATGAATACAGATACACAAAGAGAACTAGAGAAAATTTTTATGTCTTATCATAGAGCTTTAGAAAATTTAAAATTATTAAATATTTAAAC
>CANDSI010000047.1 GCA_947388575.1 uncultured Mycoplasma sp. | reverse complement strand
ATGGTGCATGGGAAATGCCCCACGATTTATTAAAGGAAAATCATCCTTACTTGTACGGATATGGAAAGCTGTTTCATAGTGGATATCACTTTATAGATCTATTAAGTGATTTTATTAAGATAAATGATTCACTTGGTGGAACTAAAAAAATTGTAGATGGCGATGTCTACTCTACTGTCTGTACGCCAAATGATGAAATGCAATTTTTAACTATTGATGATTATAAAAGATTATTTAAAAAACAAAATATTCCTGCTTACTATGATGAAAATAGTAATCCTACTTTTAAAAAGTTTGGTGAGAAAGATTATCATGGATTGTTAACTTTTTATAATAAAGATGGCTTTACTATAACTACAGCCAATCTTAATCTTCTTCATAATGGTGTATCTCGTAGATCATGGATTGAAACAAAAGACTTTTACAAATCAAATGGTCGAATTAGACACGAACGCATCAATATTGAGATTGGTCATCTTTTAAACATTCAAGTACATTCCTATCAATCAAAAGAAATTTGTGATCGAACTGGTGATGAAGAGTCTGTTGGTGGTCTTGAGCATTTTGATATTTATTTCTTTAATAATCCACTAATTGATAAAGAACCATTTAAAGAGATTCATCTTGGTGATATGTATTCGGATAAAGAAAAAAAAGAATTTCAAGGATATAATGAACTATCTCGTGAAATCTTTCTAAATAATTTCTTGAATAATAAAGATTGTAAAGGTGATATTAGGGATCAGGCACTTGCCATTGAAATTTTGTATTCATGTGCAAAAGGCATCCATAATCATTATGCGAAGAAAAACAAAATTGAAAAAATTAACATTCGTAATGACTATACATATCGTTTTATTGCTAAAAGATTAAAACAATATTCAGATTTTACTAATCGTGAGTTAGAAAGCAATATTATAAAAATGAATACTCATTATAATGACATATATACTTTTTATAATTATTTAAGATTTGTACCTGAAAAAAAATGTTATGAAGTTTTTATATCAATTGATGATTCTAAAAATGTTGCAGGATGTCTTTTACTAAAGAATTTCAAAAATAAATACATCGCATATCTTTATTATCATTTATTAGAGCATCTTCTTTCTAATAAGAAAATTACTACTATTGAGTCAATAATAGAACACTATAGCTAGTTTACTTTTTAAACACGATTTGAATACGATTTAGTTTACTTTTCAAATACGAAAAAAAGCGAAATTCAACCGATTTAGTTTATTGTTTTTCTCTGTCAAGGGTGTATAATGTAGTAAAATGAGTTAAATCTCTAGAGATGGGACTCATTTTTTGCTGTTTTTGTTGGTATATTTTACCAAATCTATTGACAAAATGTCCTTTTATCATTAAAATAAATGGCAATTTATTGGGGATGATTTGGTTATGGTTTATCAAAGAATTGTAATAGTATCTACAATTGATACTAATAAGACTTTAAAATTTAATAATTATCTAACACAAGAGACTTTGTAGTGGTTTTTTCTGCTTTTAAAAGTCTCTTTTTTGTTGAAAGGAGGAATCTTAATGGATAATATAGTAACACTTAATCAACTATTAAACATTGGTGAGTTAATATCGAATAATGCTACTGCAAATAGTAAAGTAAATCAATTATTAGATGAATATGTTTGTAATCAATATGATCATAGTTATATCAAGCAAGAACTTTTAAAATTATTTGCTACTTTTAAGTCGGCACGATATTTATACGATTTTCCTGTTGAAGAAAACATTAAGATGAGTCCTAATTATGAGTTGCGTGAGGGATTTACACAAAGGTCTACCACAAGCCAAGTTGAAAACGCTATTACTAGATATATTGATAAACAAATTCTTACTACAGATATTTATTATTCTATTATAAAAGCTAGTTATAAATTAACTGATGCAGAAGTAGTTTATCTGCAAAATACATTTCTGACTCATAAATCAGAAGAAGATATTTCCGAACTAGTTGGTATTTCTAAAACTTATCTACAAAAGATTAAAAAAAGTTGTTTAATTAAGTTGTGGGTTGAGTTGGAAAAATATTGTATTAAAGATGATTGATTTCATCTTTTTTTATGTTTCCGAGTTTATAGGGATCTCGTTATCAAAAAACTAAATTTAAATGAAAGGAGGTAAAAAATGACTTGTGAGCCATTCTATTCTACATCACTAGGAAAATTATATAAAGGTGATTGTTTGGAAGTAATGGATTATTTAATTGAGCAAGGATATGTTTTTGATGCAATAATTACAGATCCACCTTATGCTGTAACAGGTTATTCATGGGATCAAATAATTCCTTTTGATGCTATGTGGGAAAGATTACTAAAATTAATCAAGCCAAATGGTGCGATTGTGCTATTTGGTAATGAGCCATTTTCTTCTGCTTTAAGAAAAAGTAATGAAAAGTTGTATCGTTATGATTGGAAATGGGTAAAAACACAAGTAACTGGATTTCAAAATGCAAAATATCAGCCACTTCGCTGTTATGAAGATGTTATGGTATTTAGTAAGTCAGGTGCTGTTTCAAGTGCTAATAATCCTATGTGTTATTTTCCACAAGGTATCGTTCATGTAAATCTTAAAGTTATGAGATCTTCTGTTGATTATTTAAAAGAGAAAAAACAAAATAAAAAAGAATTACATACACAAGAATATGGTGATTATCCTAGAAATGTAATTCAGTTTGCTCGTGAATCAAAGTTATTTCATCCAACACAAAAACCCTGTAATTTAATGGAATATATAATTTCTACTTATACTCGTGGTAATGAATTAGTTTTGGATTTCACAAGTGGTAGTGGCTCTACTCTTTTATCTTGTGAGATACTTAATCGCCGATGGATTGGTATTGAAATTACAGATAAATATTGTAATGTCATCAAAAAAAGATTGGAAAATGGAATTCAATTAAAATTATCTTTTGATTATAATCAAAATAAGGAGGAATGTTAATAGATTATAAAGAAAAAAGAAAAAGCCGAGAATTAGGCACTACCAAAAAACTCGACTACAATGATTATATCATACTTTCGCCACTTGGAGGAATTCTTTAAGTGGAATCTATTTTACAAAATGTTTTAAATTTAATAAATGATGCAATGGGTTATTTAAGGTTGTTTGTTATTGGTGGAACAGCTTTTTTTGTTGCCAAAGATTATGCTCTTAAGATGGCATCTAGTGATGATAATCAAAAAGCTAGTTATGATCGTAAAATAAGAACAACTATTATTGCAGGTGTTTCTGCTTTAGTCACTACTCAATTTGTATCGTGGATTTTAGGTTATTTTAAATAATGATAAACAAAAAAGACTTTTTAAGTAATGTTGAAGATATCTTAAATGTTGGGATTATTGAAAATAAACCTTTATCAAATATAGATATTTTAAAAAGTATTGCAAAAGATGATAATTTAATGAATTTATTTTATTTAGAGTTTGAAAGTAACTATCCTTATGAAGATGGCACAGATATGTTATTTTGTAAAACGCAAGATTTTATCTATCGATTAAATATGGCTGTTAATGATTGGTTGATCCCAATGCATGGAATTGATACTTTAGAAAATATAAAATCAACATTATCTGATTTAATATTTGAAGATATTGATTTATATAGTGCAGTCAGCTTTGATGATTCGGATAAAGAATTAATTGATGAGTTTGAGTCTATATTTCCGAACAAGGACATTAAGATCTAGTTATGCAGAAAAAAGCTAATTCTTTTATTACAAGTCATAATCTTGTAAATAGAATATATGATATGGTCTATTATTTTGGAGTAATAAAGGATTCAGCAAACGAGAAAGTAGTAAAAAGATTTTTTAAAGAAAATTTACTAAAAGTTGAGTATGTTGAGTCACTTGCTAAATATTTTGAAAAAAGGCTGACTAAAAATTACAAGAATATTGAGTTAAGATATAATTTAAAAGACTTAATCAATGATCTTAATTATCTTAAGCAATATCTTTCTTAATTTTGAAAATTTGACTTTTATTTTATTTCGAGTTAAAATGCCATCAAAAGAAGGATGATGCTATGAAAAAGAAATTTATAGTTATTTCTTCATTACTTATTTTATTACTTGTTGGGGGAACAATTACAGGTATTCATATTTTTAATAACAAGAATACTAACACTACTACAAAAGATGTAGATAATCCCCCTGTTAAGGAAGAAATAAAGAAAGAAGAAATAAAGAAAAATGGTGAATTACAAAAAGATGTAATGAATGAAAAAGTTGATAAAGAAGTTGATATTTCTAAAGAAGAGATTAAAATTCCTAAAAATGAAGAAAAACAAACCACTTCTTCTACAACAGCTCCAAAAAGTAATGTTGATAACAATACTACTTATCAACAGCCTAAAGAAGAGACTCCTGCTCCTATACAAAAAGAAGAAGTCAAAGAAACTCCTGTTCCAAGCAGTAATAATGAAGTGAAGTCTTATGTTGGAGTCCCTGATCCTAATAACTTTAATTATTCCATGCATCATGGAATTATAGAATATAACCCTAATCAAAGACAAGATTGTATCAATGAGTCTATTGAAATAGGTTTTAAGGACACAGTTGATATAACAAATGCTTTTTGTTTAGAAGTTTATGATTCCAATAATACGATTTTGGGATATTATCTTTATATCAAATGTAATTCAGGTAATTGTAATAATTATAAAAATTAAGTTGGTTATATGCCGACTTTTTTATTTGGAGGAATTCAAAATGAAAATATTAATGTTTATTTTATTAGTGCTAACAATTTTGTTAGTGCTTTTTATTTACTCTGCTTGTGTTATTTCAAGTAGATTTGCAAAGGAGGAAGAGAAAATAAATGAGTAAAATAACAAAAAGTTTATTACTGATTATGGCTTTAGTAGTAGGTTTTTCTCTTAAAGCTGAATCAGTTTCGGCAGCGACTTTAACAAAGGTCAAATCAGGCTATTACTATGATAGAAGATCTGCCGATGGTACAAGTTTAGCATCATGGTACTGGCAACATTATACTATTGATGGCGAAGTTGCGTATTGTATTGAGCCAAATGTACCAGAGGGTGTTGAATACCCTGAAACGAATTGGGAAGCAACTGGTCTACCTAATTCAATAAAAGAGAGAGTTTTATTGATTGGTTATTATGGTTATACTTATCATGGTCACCAAACAACTGAATATAGAGCGGCGACTCAAGGGCTTATTTGGTCTACCATTGTAGGAAATGGTGCTTATACTAAATTTTCTACAGCTCGATATGGAGAAGGCTCTTTATTAAATATTTCTAATGAAGAGGCAGAAATCGAAAGATTAATTGCTCATCATTACGATAAACCATCTTTTAATGGTGGAACATATACTGCTCAAGTCGGAGAGCCTATTGTATTAACTGATACAAATAATATTTTAGATAAATTTGATTTAAGTGTTGATGGAGCTGATTTTTCAGTTAATGGAAATCAAGTAACTATTACACCTACTAAAAATGGTAACATCACATTAAGAATGGTAAAAAAAGTTGATTATTCATCTAATTATAAAATCTTTTCAGGTGATGGTATTCAAAATATGCTTGTTGCAGGTGGTGTCGATCCCGTAGTAGCATCTGTAAAAATAAACGCTTACTATGGTAGTGTTGAGTTATCTAAATCTGATGTTGAAACTGGCAAAATAGCACAGGGACAAAGTTCACTTAAATCAGCATCTTATGGAGTTTATTCTCAAGATGGAACTTTAGTAACAACAATTACTACTGATGAAAATGGAAATGGTAAATCTGATTCTGTTTTAAGTTATGGATCATACTATATCCAAGAAATATCGCCATCAACAGGTTATTATCTTGATAGTACAAGATATCCAGTATCTGTTATGGGACAAGCTAATGTAAAAATGGATGTAACAGAAAAAGTTATTAAAAATTATATTAGTATTTTAAAACAATATGATTATGTCGATGAGAATACTACTTTCTTAAATGCAGAAAGTGGAATCACATTTGAAATTTATTATCCAAATGATGAAAAATATCAAGGTAAATTGTACGATACAATTACTACTGACAAAAATGGATATGCCACTCTTGAAATTCCTTATGGTGTTTGGCGATTCCATCAAGTTAATACAAATACAGGATTTGAGAAAATTTATGATTTTTATATAACTGTCAATGAAACTAGTAGTAAGGAACAATACTACAACATATTAAATAATAAATTATCTGCATATCTTCAAGTATTTAAAACTGATGCAGAAACTGGTAAGACAATCGCTCTAGCTGATACTACTTTTAAAATTTTAAATACTGATACAAATCAATATGTTTCACAATATGTGGCAGGACATGTATATAGTGAATTTAAAACAGATAAAGATGGTAAGTTTATTACTTATCTAAAATTAGAGGCAGGAAATTATAAACTAATTGAAGTTTCTAGCCCACATAATTATTTATTAAATACTGATGGACTACCATTTGCGATTGGTGATGGAACTCATTATAATTACACTAATTATGGTGCATTTATTACAGTCTATTTCAAGGATCAAGTAGTTAAAGGTCAAATTGAAATAAATAAAACTGGTGAATCTGTTGTTATTGAAAATGGTAAATTTACTTATGAAGAAAAACCACTTGAGAAAGTAACATTTGAAATTTATGCTAATGAAGACATTTTGTCAGCTGATCGTAGTCTATTACATTATAAAAAAGATCAATTAGTGGATACAATTACTACTGATGAAAATGGTTATGCAATTAGTAAAAAGTTATATCTTGGCTCTTATTATCTAGTTGAAGTAAAAACTGATGATTCCCATGTTTTAGATTCTTCAAAATATGTATTTACATTAGTACAAAAAGATAATATGACACCTATTGTATACCATAGTTATAGTGCATTAAATATGTTAAAGAAAGGTACTCTTGAATTTACAAAAACAGATCTTACTTCTGGAAAAGAAATTCCTAATGTAAAATTTGAAGTTTTACATTTAAAAGATGATGGATCTACTGAAGTTATATTTGAGGGGATTACAGATGAACATGGTAAAATAACAATTAAAGATTTATTTGTTGGAAAATTCATGATTGTTGAAACTGATCCTGCTACTGGGTATAAATTAAGTGATGAAGTTGTCACTTTTGAAATTAAAGAAAATGGCGAAATTGTAAAAGCTAATATGACAAATGAAAAAATTAAGTCTATTATTAAGATTCATAAAGTAGATGAAGATGGAAATTCTCTATCAGGAGTAGAAATTGGTATATATGATTTAGAAGATAATCTTTTAGGATCTTATATTACTGATGAAAATGGTGACATTGAAGTTGAATTAGAATATGGTTCTTACTATTATAAAGAATTAAAGACTATAGATGGACATATTTTAAATGATGAAAAGGTATTTTTCGATGTAACTGAAGATGGAGCTATTATTGAAACTACTCTTGTTAATATTAAAGTTCCTAACACATCTCTTTCTGATTCAAAAGTATTAGATGTTGTTGGTATTGTCTTAATTATTGCAGGAGTTGGATATTTAATTTATGTTAAGAAAAAGAAAAAGTAAGAGTCGAGTTATACTTGGCTCTTTGCTAATTCTAATTGGCATTATGCTACCTTTATCTAAATATTTATACTTTAACTATTTAGATCATAAAGAAAATAAAGATATTGAATCTTTTTTTATAGAAGAACAAGAAGAAATAAATGTTGATAATACTGACAATAAT
>CANDSI010000046.1 GCA_947388575.1 uncultured Mycoplasma sp. | reverse complement strand
CAACATATGCATACTGTGTGAACCAGTAATTGTACATTGCATCACCTAAAGAATTCAAAATTTCAATTCTTTTATTATTTAATAATATATTATCATTAATATTTTTTAAAATATTGGCTTTTGCATCTTGATTTTCTTCAATAATAGGTATATTTAAATTTTCTAAATCAGGTATATTTAAATTACTAACAATCGAACCTGTTTTATCAACACGATGTATTTGTGTTTGAACATATTTTGATTTAAGCACATTTAATATATAATATGGATTATATTTTTCTTTGTTAATTTTTAATAATACTAGTCTTTGACCTAAACAACACTTAAAATCAGGTGGAACTATACCAACTACTCCCATTGGAGCCTCCCGACTAATAATAATATCTCCTTCTTCTGGCTTTGCCCTTTTAATTCTTGAATTATAAGTATTATCATCTACATAAGACAAATTTTTAACATCAATATTACCATTTATTAGGTTATAATTTCTAATGACTGGGATTCCAGAAGTTTTCCATTCAGGAGTAGAATGAGGACAATCTATTATGGCAGTACATAATTCAAACAGTTTCTTAATTTCCATTATTTTTTCCTCCTTTTATAAGAAGTTGCTCGTATTGACTTTTCCATTTTGTTGATGGTTTTTTACATATATGATCATTGGAAACAAAAGCACATATATTTTCAATACAGCAATTTTTACAAATATTAGGATTTGACTGTCTACAACCATAAGTTTGATTAATATTATCTAATTTATTTAATGGAGCATCAAAAGGGATAATTAATTTTTTATCAATATCACTCATAATTCATATACTCCAAATTTTTCTTTAAATCTGTTTCTAGTTTTATTTTTTCATCAAACAAATTACTTAATTCATTTACATATTTGTTTATAGTATCGTGAAATTCTTCTTTTGTAAGATCTAAATATTCTATTTTTATATCAAAATATTGTGTAGCTGATAAAGAATAGTCTTTTTCCTTAATTTCAGAAATATTAACTAAAATGCTAAAGTTATCAAGTTCTTCATAATTTAAAAAGCAACTTTGAATTTTTTCTATATCATCATTTGTTAGAATCGTTCTTTGGTTTTTCCCATCTTTTACTTTCATTCCTAAATCTGAAGCATCCACTAATAAAACTTCTTCATTAGTTCTTGATTTATCAATGAATATTATTGAAACACTTGTACCTGTGGTAGCAAATAAATTTGAAGGCATAGAAATTACACCTTTAACCCATTTATTATCGATGATTTTCATTCTTATATCCTTTTCAATAGAACCTTTTGCTGTTATAAAACCAGTAGGAACTACAATAGCACATTTTCCATTATCCTTAAGAGAATAAAGTATATGTTGGATAAACATTAAATATATTGCCATTGAATCTTTCTTCTTATTTGGAATGTTAGGAACACCTGCAAAAAATCTTTCTCTATATTTTTCTCCCGCTAAAACATCTCTAGTATCACTAAAATCTGTTTTAAATGGTGGATTACTAACAATATAATCAAATTGTGCCAATCTATTTTTCTCATTATTTAAGTGAACTGGATTAACTAAAGTATCTCCATGAATAACATTACTTAATGAATGGACCAAATTATTTAATATTAAATTTAACCTTAAAAATTCATTAGATTTTTGAGATATATCCTGTGAATATATTGTACAGTTTTCTTCACCAATTTGATGAGCTAAAGCAAGAAGTAATGTTCCTGAACCAGCTGCCGGATCATATAATGTGACATTTTGTGTTGGATTAGGAGCTAATATTTTAGCTATTATTCTAGCTATTGAATTAGGTGTATAGTATTCTGCATACTTACCAAAATCTTTATTGTAATCTTTTATTAAATATTCAAATATAGTAGCAAAAAAGTCATACTTTTCATCAAATGCATCTTCAAAACTAAATCCAACCAACTTGTTAATTATAGCTTTAAAGAAAGAATTTCTTTTATCAGTTTCTGTTATGTATTGAGATAAATTATCAAATAGTCTTATCTTTTCTTTACTTCCTGTTTTTACTGAGAATATATCAATATTATCATTTGATATTCCTAATAATGCCTTATCAAATAGTGTATAAAATTCTGGATCTGTTACATTTTGATTATTAAATAAATAACTAATCATATATTCTTTTTGAACTTTTGCCACATTAGGACTCATTTTCATTGTTAATAGTTGAAACTCTTTTGGTTCAATGTTATTTAAATATTGTTCTACATCTTTAACTGGTGTATTTTTATCAAAGTCCTTATTAATTCGTTTTACTTCATGAATAAATTTATCGTTCAAATATTTATATAGAAATATTTGAGATATAACTTTATATTCACTAGGACTATTACCTATACCATTTAACGAACAAACACTTTTTAAGTCATCTATTAATTTTTCAGTTTTTCTAACAATCTCTCTTTCGTTATTCACAGCTATTCAATCTCCTTTCAAGTAAATAAGTTTCAACAATTAATTCTGTAAAAAATTCTACCTCATCAATTATTTCTACTCTATTATGATTTTCTAATTCTTCTACAGTAATTGGAGTGATTTCTTTCTTAAAGAATGATTCATTATCCATAATGTCATATCTTTTTAATAATAAATCATCAATTTCACTTTTCAAATTAATTAAAACTTCATTTAAATCAATCTCTGGAAAATCTGGAATTCGTTCTATCACTCTTTTATGTATTTTAACAAACTTTTCATCACCAGAATATTTTGCTAAATATCTATCGTTTTTTGCATTTAGTTGATGAATCTTATTAAATAATTCATCCAATCTTTTAGTATTTTTTTCAATTTCATCTGTTGTAATATCTTCAAAGTTAGATGTTCTAAAAATACTTTCATATTCTCTATATAATTTTAAATATTCAACATCTTCCTTATCAATATTAATCAAGAATTCTTTTCTAACATCATCGAACTTTTGCTTATATTTATCAGCTATAACAAGTTCTTCCTCTGATATTTTTGTAAAAGTAAAATCAATATCCGCAAGAGCAACATTTAATAGGTTAGATGAATCAGAATTTTCTCTATCAGTTAGATTCTTAATATCGATTCTCCTATTAACTTCTTTAATCATCTTACTAACACGATCAATCTTTATTTGACTCAATAAATCAGTATAATTAAATGATTTAATAACATTATATAAATCTTTATATGTTATCATTGTTTTCTTTAAATCAATTAAGTCCTTTTTTTCTAACTCATTAATTTGTGAAGTAAAATTTT
The DNA here is from genome assembly GCA_947388575.1 of uncultured Mycoplasma sp. Next base: position 4,488 of record CANDSI010000046.1, on the reverse strand, counting down.
CTAAATTTTCGCTATCATATTGAAATAATTTATTTTTTATTTCTTTAATACTTTTCTCTATTTCCTCTTTAGACAAGAAAATGTTGCTATAAGTATTAAAATCTTCTCCTAATTGTTCTTGAAGTTCTTTGAAATATTCTGCATTAGTTCTATCAAACTCTTCCCGTATATCAGCAAAATCAACTACATAACCATATTTGAAATCTCTATATGGTCTATTTACTCTAGTCAGTGTTTGCAACAAATTATGTGCCTTTATCACTCTGCCTAAATAAATTTTCTTTAATCTAGGGGCATCAAATCCAGTTAATAACATATTTTGTACTACTAAAATATCAATTTTACCTTTTTTAAAATCTGTTATTTCATTATATCTTGTAGACTTATCATCTTCGTTATGAAGAATTAATGCCTTACTTAAATCATAATCATCTAAATCTTTAAATACATTTCTAGCTTGTGCTTGAGAATCACATACTATCATTGCACCAATAGAATCATCATTATATACTAACCTTGATTTTTTAAAATCTTCAACAATGTACTTTGTTAATTTCTTAGTATATTTAGGATGAGCAAATATTTCTTCATCAGTTGCATTAACTTCTTTTTTAATTTCATCTAAAGTTTGTTGTAACTGTGTTTTATAACTAGTTTCAATTCCTTCTCTTATAAGTTTTAAAGTGTAACCATCTGCAATTGATTTATTGTAATAATATTTGTGAATATAATCTCCAAATATATCTTTTGTCTTAAATGATTCCCCAATTAGAGGTGTACCAGTTAAAGCGATTATAACCGACTCTCTATCTGATGATAATAAGTTAGAAAGGAATGAACCTCTTGGATTATAGCTTCTATGTGCTTCATCCAAAAAATAAATTCTTTGAACATCAACATTATAATCTGATTCTTTAACTGAAGAATCCTCTGAAAATTTTTGAATATTAACGACATTAATGCACAAATTACCACGAGTTGAAGTTGCTTCTGTACTTCCTATATTATTTTTAAATTCTTCTCTAGAATTTACCTTTACAACTTCTAATCCTCTTGCTTCAAATTCATCAGAGGCTTGTTTTAACAAGTCCATTCTATCTACTATAAAATAGAATTTTGCTATTTTATTTTTCTTTTGAAAATAATCACTTAAATATTTTACATTATAATATGCAAGAGCTGTTTTTCCTGATCCTTGGGTGTGCCAAATAATCCCTCTTTGAATATCATTATTAAGTTTATTTTCAATAGCCAATGTGGCAAATAATTGTTGATACCTCATAATGTGTTTTTGAATAATAGTAATTCCTGAATCATTTGTTTTTTCAACATAAGCAATTCCATATTTTAATATTTTTAATATTCTATTCTTATGAAATAAAGATGTCATTAACCTATTCGTAGGAGTTGTTGATTTTAAATTTGTGGCATATTCTGGTGTGCCTTTGATAGAAACATAATTATTATCTTTCAAGATAAAATTTTCAGAGTCATAATTTAGATCACTTATTTTATTTAAAATAGATGAATCTTCTTCCCTAAAACAATTGAAGAAAACATTTCCATAATTTGGGGTTCCATAAAATGCACCTTCTATTGGAACAACTGAATCTTCATTATATTCTTGATTATTTGAAAATACTAAAATTTGTGTTAAATTAACAAATCTAATAAATTTCTTATTTTTGAACCTATCATTAATTCATTTTCTCTCGGCTAAAATTCCATCTCTATTATTTGGCTTTTTAACTTCAATAAAACTTAATGGCATACCATTTATTAACATTATTATATCTGGTCTAAATTCATCCTCACCATTTTGATATGTTAACTCTGTAACAACATTAAAATTGTTATTATCTACATTTTCAAAGTCAATAAGTTTAATTCCTTTATATCCATTTATTAATATTTTATAAAATGATCTACCTAAATCATCATTACTTAAAACAATACATAATTCATTTATAATATCATCAATATCATTATCATTTAGTTCTAAATTATTAATCTTATTTAAACTATCTCTAAAAACATTTTTAAATATATTAATTCTAGGTTCTATTTGGTATTTATTCTCTTTAATAGACAAATAATTATATCCCAATCTAGTTGCATGAATTAATGCGGGAATTTTCACTCTAGAATTCTCATCAAACTTAACCATTCTTATCACTCCAAATCCAAAGGCAAAAACTAAATTTACACTATTAATTATATCATAATATTACTATTTTCCCTAGAGTGGATTTGTAATTTTCCTAAGTAATATAATAAAAATACTATTGATTTAAATCTTGTTCTAAAGTTATCAATTTATTCACATATACATATATCATACATAAATTAAATGTATCTAATGCTTCTTTACTGCCAAATAAATATTTTGCATTTGTATTTTGTTGTAAAACATTATATTTTAATACTTCTTTATTTGTTAAATTAATAATTCCATTTTCATCTGGTTTTATATTACAAAGCTTAAATTCTTCTTTTGCTTCAGGAACTTGCATTATTATAGCCAATTTAGGATTTACAGGAAAACAAATATCATTAAATCCAATTTCAAAATATAGGAGAGGGTTATCTGAAATAATAAAATTCAAGTTTGTGTTATTAACTCCTACATAAAATTCATAATTCCCAAAAAATTTTTTTGATTTATCATATAAACTAGGTAATGATATTATTTCTTTTAATTGATTTAATTTGGCTATTTCATTCGGTTCTAAATCAAGTGGATAATTTTCTACATTCTTAATTTTTAATGATTTTAACCATTGTGTTGTTTGTGTTGCAATATTTTCAAGACCATTTCTAAATGATCTAGTTCTTATAGATTGCATTCTCAAAAATAAAAATAAAGTGCTTAAAAACTCTTCATCTTTTAATAATGAATAATCTTTTTCAAATTTATTTAACATCACTGCAAATTTATCTTCTAGTCGTGATAAGGCTTTTTCAATAAACTGAATATCATCGCTTGTTTTTTCAAAATATTCATCTGGAAGGTTATATATTTTGTGATAAACTTCTAATTCTTGTTTTAATTCAGTTGGATTTATATCATAGAAATAATTATTACAAGCTATTTTATTAATATTAGTTTGAAACATATTGCCGTTTTCCAAATCATAAGCAAATATTTTATCATTATTAGAAAATCGTCTCAAATAAAATCTAGGAACATAATGTTCATTTTTTACCATAAATATTTCTCCTCTAATTATTTCTAATAAAATTTTGTAACTGTTTCATCAATTGTTCATCTTCAGTATCTTCTAAGATTTCCCAATTACATTTATCATTTATATCTAAAATAGGTACCAATTCTATTTCTCCATAATTATTTAATATTTCAAAATTTTGCTCTACAATGCCAAGACACAGAAAATAATTAAAACTCATTATTCTCTCCATTAAACTTTCATTAGGATTTTTATAACTTATTTTAAAGAAACGATTAAAGTCATTATTTCTAATTGCTAATATAACAGCATATATATGCTTACAGTAAAATTCACAAGGGCAAGAACAATATACTTGCATAATCTTGTTATCTTCATTATATTGAATAATAACTAAATATTTTTCATTACCCTCAACAACAGCAAAATATCTATCATCTATTTTTTCTAAATAAGCTACTTTTTGCTTCTCATAATATTTTTTTCCTCTTTCTCTTATTTGATAGGCAAATATTTTGTCAATATCATCATTAAATAAATCAAAAGAGAATTCCTTCTTATATTCATACTTTGTTGTGCTATTCGTTAATCTAGCTAATATTTCAAAAAGAAAGTTTTCTAATTTTTTAGGCATATTTTTAAAAACGGCAATGAATAAGTCCGATAAATGAGCAAGCGATTTTGGTAAAAATTGATTAAATGACACACTGATTTTTTCATCTACTTTAGTTTTTATATTTGCATTTAATATAACAATATTATTTTCTTTTATTAAATCATCTTGATAATTAGAACTTACTATGTATTTACTTAAACATTCATTTATATTACTAATTAATTGATCATCTATATACTCATAATTAATGTATTTATCAATCTTTTTTTCTTCCAAAATATCTAAATCAAACCAACTTAGTTTATAACTTTTTATTTTTTTTATATAGTTAATAACAATATAAAAATTGTATCCTTCATAATCCAAAAGATATAATTCAAGAAACATTTTATCTCTTTTAAAATATCTTTTTATTTCTTTTAATTTTTTTCTATATTTATCATTCATAATTTATACCTCTTACATAATCATTTAATGTCATATACAACACAGAATCCATTTTCCCTAACTATATTATAACATTTTACAATTTTTATTTATATAACTATAAAGAATATTTTAAAGAATATAAAAAATAGGACTCCGTTTTACCAACAGACTCCTTGCAAAAATGATTTAACATTTTTTCCATGGACTTAATTGTAACATAAATTTCTAAATGACACAAATCATTCTGCATTAATT
>CANDSI010000045.1 GCA_947388575.1 uncultured Mycoplasma sp. | reverse complement strand
CAGGTAGATATAGATTTTGAAAATAATACAGTATTTATTGCAGAAGAATCTTCAAGTGGATGCAAGTATAAATTTAATAATAAAAAAGAGCTTATAGAGTGGGTAGAATATTATCTTGATATATATCATGAAGAAAAATTTGTGAATAGTAGAAAGGAAGTGAAATCATAACTATCCCTACAGGGTTATAGTAACGGTTGGGAATTACTATGTAAAATAAGTCATAACAGCGTGAAAGTTTTTTATAAGTAGCATGGGAGGACAGATTTATTGCCATGAACGGAGAGTTTATGGCTGGTTATGAAATATGTAGCAAGTGTGTCTTATGGTAAAGATAGTTTGGCAATGTTGTTAATACTTCTAGAAGATAAATATCAGTTGGACGAAGTTATCTTTTTCGACACTGGAATGGAGTTTAAAGCCATTTATGATATTAGAAATAGAATTAAAAGAATTCTAAAAAGGAAAGGGATTAAATACACAGAATTAAAGCCTAAAATACCATTTGTAGAAAAAATGTTAGAGGTTATTGTTACAAAAAGAAATGGTGAAAAGCAAAGTGGTTATGGTCTTTGTGGAGGACTTTGTCGCTGGGGAACCTCTGAAAAAATATTAGTAACTGATAGATATTTAGAAGATAGATATGGTAAAAATGGGTATAGAGTTTATGTGGGAATAGCAGCAGATGAAAAGGAGAGATTTAAGGTAGATATAACTAAATGTTATCCCCTTAGATTTTGGGGAATGACTGAAGAAAAATGCTTAAAGTATTGTTATAATTGTGGCTTTGAATGGAGAGAAAATGGCATTAGACTTTATGATATCTTTGATAGAGTATCGTGCTGGTGTTGCGGAAATAAAAATAAGAAAGAGTTAGATAATATGCTTACCTATTTACCAAATTATTACTTAGATTATATTAAATTACTAAAAAGAATAAAGAAAAACAATAAAAAGAATAGTGTAGTAGTTAGAAAAGCAAAAGAGCAGTTTATAAAGCTATTCTAAGTGCTAGGAGGATAAAGATGAGTAAAGATGAAAAAAAAGAAGTTATAAAGTTATTTATGGAAGAAGATGATAAAAAAGCTTTAAAAAAGATGTACAAATATACTAAGGATAAACTAATTAAAATTTTATTAAGATGGAAAGTAGAATATGAAATAGAATTGGAATATGGACAAACTAATGAGTTTTATATGTATGACGATATTGTTTCATATCTTTGGAAAAAATATAAATTAAAATAATAAAAAAGAGGAAAGTAGATGGAAAGTGTAGTTAGTTATATAGACCGAGGTAAGTATGGAGATTCTACATACAGAGGAAATTGTTCAGGATTTGTCATCAAAGATTTAATAAAACAATTTTACAAAGATTCTAAGCCTAAAAAATTCATAGAGGTTTTTAGTCGGTGGAGGAACAGGAAAAGATGTAGCAAAAGAACTAGGAATAACTAATAGTATTCACTTAGACTTAAACAATGGTTGGGATGCTTTAGTAGACGAAATTCCTTCAGGAGGCGATCTTATATTTAGCCATCCTCCATATTGGGATATTGTAAGATATGAATTCCAAAGAAATAATTATATGGCTAATGATCTTTCAAATCAAATGTCCTATGAAGAATTTATAGAAAAGCTAAATATAGTTAATGAGAAAATATACTATAGCTTAATTAGAGGAGGAAGACACGCAATTCTTATAGGAGATATAAGAAAAAAGGGAAAATACTACAGCATCGTAAAGGATATGAGGTGGTTTGGAGAACTAGAAAGCCATATTATTAAGGTGCAACATAACTGTTTGTCGGATAGTAAAATATATATTAATCAAAATTTTATACCAATTAGGCATGAACACATTTTAGTATTTAAAAAAGATAAAATTTGGATTTATAATATAAAAACTACTGAAACGATAAAAAACAATATAATCAATGCGGAAAATATAACGTGGAGAGATTTAATACAAGCTACTTTGGAATTTTTGAGTAATAAAGCTACAGTAGATGAAATCTATAAGATCTTGATAAAATCAAAAAAAGCTCGAAATAATAAATTCATTAGAGAAAAAATCAGACAGACATTGAACAATAATAGCAATTTTATAAAATTAAATGGTAAATGGAGTCTTTGTATAGAAAATATTTGATAAAAGGAGATACTAAGTGTCTCCTTTTTGATTGGAGAAAAGATGAAAGAAGAATATGAAAAAATAATAGAATTATTAGAATTTAGTCATGGTAAGTATTCAATAGGAAATATCTTTAGTGATTTTGTAGTCATGTTTGCAATTGCTATAAAAAATAGTTTGAACTACGAACAAGAAGATGAAGATATATATCTTCAAATTATAAAAAAGTATGACAAGAGTGAAACTAAAATATTTGTAAAGTTAGTTACAGAGCTTATAGAAATATTTCTACAACAAAGAAGAGATGAAGTCATAGATGTTTTAGGAGAGATATATCAAAAAATAGGAATAAATTCAAAAGAACTCAATCAATATTTCACACCAATGAATGTAGCAAAAGCAATGAGTCATGTTACACTTGATAATTTAGCCAATGAGGATAAAGAATTCATAACTATTAGTGACCCAACTTGTGGAAGTGGAGTAATGTTATTAAGTGTAGTAGATTATATGATTGAAAACAAAATGGATTATACACAAAAGATATTAGTGGTAGGTCAAGATATTGATTTGGTATGCTTTTGCATGACGTACATTCAGTTATCTTTATGGAATATACCAGGGGTGGTAGTATTAGGAAACTCTTTAGTAAATGAGAGAAGAAAAGTATTTTATACTCCACAATATTTCATTGGAAATTGGAATGAAAAATTAGAAAAAATGTGAGAGAAGGTGAAAATTATAGAAGTAGCTTTTGGAGTAGAAGGAGAATTTATAACTAATCTAGCAAGAGAATGGTTCTATTTAGAAAAAAGACCTTATAAAAAAGTTGAAGAATTGTTACTAAATTGTATGTGCGGAACAGACATTAGTTTAGATATCCTAAAATCGTATGTGAAAGATATATTAACCTTTAAAAAGAAATTTAAAGGAAAGACTAGAGATAATACATTTGGATTAGTTGAAGAATCTCATAACATAGAGTTACCAAGTTATATAAAAACTAAAAATATTAAAGCTTATTATAATAGACTAAAAGGTCCAAGTGCAGGAGAATTTTATGAATATGGATTTATAAAACCAAATGGAGAATTTATTGCAGTAGAGTGGGCAGAACATTGTGAGTGGGCAAATAGATATATGAACAAAAAATATACAACAGAAGAAAGAAGAAAGTTATTTTACCATTATAGATATATGCGGCTCAGATTTTTTGGTATATGTTGAAGGATGGATATTATTACATAACCCAAGGCAAGGAAAAGCCAAAATAGAGCAAGGAAAGAATATGACAAAGGCACAAAGAGAAACACTGTACGACTACTACATTTTTTTCAATAGGATACAAGATGCTAATGATTTATATAAAGAATAAATAAAAGGAGAAGATATGGGAACAAGAGCTGTTTATGGATTCCTAAAAAATGGAAAATATAAAGTAACCGAAACAAATTTCGATGGAGCTTATGAAGATTTAGGAAATAAAATAGTAGATTTTATTAATACAACAACAATAAAGGAAATGAATAAGATTTTTGAAAAAATAATATTAGTAGATGTAATTGCTGTTGCTACTAAAGAGCAAATTAAAGAATGTAAAAGATATACTAATTTAGAAATAGGAACAAGGAAACTTACAGATTTTAATTGCTTACTTTGTAAATCGAGAGGTGATTTAAGACCATACAGAGATGAAAATTTAAAATATATGGAAGATCATCAAACAGAAATAGGAAACTATTTTTATGAGTATATCATTAACTTAGACGATAATACTTTAGAAATTCGCCGATATGGAGAAATTATACTAAGATTTGATTTGTTAGACATTCCTAAAAGCTGGATAAAACAATATGATAACGTTGATATGAATTAAAAAATTAGAGGCTCTAAAATATAAGAATAGAGGAAGGGTAGAAGATAAAAATGAACAGAGGAAAAAAAATAAAATATTTAAACAATAGCATACAAGATGAAAATTTGAAGATAAATGATTTATATAAACAAATTGATGAATATGAGGCAATCATAGAATTAACAGATAAATCAAATGGCATAGGAAATAAGAAAGAGTATAGACAAAAGATAGAGCAATGTTATCTTAAAATAGAGAAAAGTTTGGAAAATATTCAAAGTATGAAAAATCAGATTGCTCTCATTGAAAAAGAAAATGAAGATACTGAAAGAGGTGAAAAATGTGCTTAGAAATCAAATAAATTATGCCAAATTATTAGATGGAGTAGAAAAAGTAATTAAAAGAGGAGATTATCCTAAATTTCTAAAAATGGTGAACAGAATAAAAAATAATAATAGCTTTAGAAATATTTTATTAGTATATGTGCAAAATCCAAATGCGACAATAGTAAAAGGCTTTTTTGATTGGAATAAATTAGGGAGAGGAGTAAAGAAAGATCCTAGAACTATTTTCATTTATAGACCAATAAAATATAAAAAGAGGAAGCTTATAGAAGGTCAACAAGATATAGCAGGTAAAGAGAAAAAAGAAAGGAAAAATGATGGGACAGTAGAGGAAATTGATGGTATTACATACAAACGAGTAGCTGTATATGATATAGGTGATACTTATGTAAAAAAAGGAAATAAGAGAATTCCGATATTAGATGATAGAATTGATTCTAATACAACAGAAAATCTATATGAGACTTTATTAGAAATATCGCCTGTTCCTATAATAATTAAAGAAATTAATGGAATTGCAAAAGGATATTTTAGTAAAAGTGAAAATAGCATAGTATTAAATGCAGCATTATCTCAAGACGATAAAACAGCAGTTTTAATTCATGAGTTATGCCACTGCCTATATGATGATTTTCAATATGCAATAGAGAGAAATAAAAGTGAAATATTTGTAGAATCAGTTTCCTTTTTAGTAGCTGATTATTTTAATTTTGATACATCAATATGTAGTTTTGGCTACATAGTTAATTGGTCAAAAAACGATATAAAACAATTTATGCAATTATCTAATAAGATAAAAGAGACCGCAAATGAATTTATTGAGTTAATAAAAAATAGTAAATATAAACAAGAAGAAATAAGTGCTTAAAAGTAAAAAATAAGAAAAATAGGGCAAGAGAATCTTGCTCTATTTTTAAAGGAGGAATATAAAATGAGTCATTTCTCAGTAGCCGTTTTCACAGATGAAAATACAACAGTAGATGAGTTATTAATACCTTTTTATGAAGGAATAGAGGTAGAAAAATATATTGCATTAACAAAGGAGGAAGTTATCCAGAGAGGAAAAAGGGAAATAAAGAGATTTGAAGATATGTACAAACAATATAGAAAAGATAAGAAAGCATATAGAAGAAAATACTTTGAAAATAATGCTCATTTGAGATTTATAAAGAAAGTACCTTCGATGTCTAAATGGAATAGAGAGAAAATATATAAATTTGCAACAAGATACTATAGCAAAGAAGAGATAGCAGAAAATGGAGATGTTTATTCTACCTATAATCCAAATTCTAAATGGGATTGGTATGCAATAGGTCGGCAGATGGTCAAATATGCTAATAGTATCAAAATGGTATCCACAAGAAGATCTGGATTTTTTAAATCCAGATAGCATAATGATAGATACATTTAAAAATAATCGGAAAAGAAAAACAGGAGATTATAGTACTAAAAGATGGACAATCTGCCACTTATAAGTATGAAAATTCAGCGGTGGTAAAAGATATAAAGTGGGATTTGATGAAAGCAATGATGAAGAATAAGTTAACACCTTATGAAGAATTTATAAATGCATCGTCTTATTCAAAAGAATATATAAAAGATAAATATCCAACGGAAAAAGATTATATAGAGAATTATACAAAGTTCTTTACTTATGCTGTTTTAACACCAAATGGAGAATGGCATGAACCAGGTAAAATGAGATGGTGGGGATCTAGAGTAACACCTGAGCAAGAAAGAAAATTTAAAAAAGAATATGAGGAAAAATTTATAAAACAAGCAAATCCAGAGTGGAAGCTAACTATTGTGGATTGCCATATATAAAATTAAAGGAGGAAGATAAATGTATAATTTAGTAGTTGTATTCACAGATGAACATACAACAGTTGAAGAATTACTTCAACCGTTTAGTCTAAATCAAAAAGTAGAAAATAAGGAAGTTTTATTTTCTAGGGATAGGCTTATTTATGAAGAAAGAGAAAAAATCAGAAATATTATATCAGATTATAATGACAAATTGAGAATTTCATGTATTTCCAAATCGCAAAAAGCAAAATTAAATAATTCAAAAAATAGATTAGAAAAATTCTTAGATAACGCAAGTGATGAAGAAATTTATAACTATGCAATACGAGTTTATGACAAAAATTTAATCAGTCCAGAAGGACATATTTATAACCCATATAATCCTTATGCAAAATGGGCAAGTTATAATAAAGATAGTGAATCTACAAAATTTTTTGTGATAGAAAATCCAGAAAAGGAAGGAGAGCTTATCCGTACTAATTCAGCAAAAGTTAAAGATATAAAATGGGATGAAGTAAAATATGGTATAGTTCCATCTGAAAGTTCTATAATGCCAGATGGAACATGGTATGATGAAAATATAGGAACTTGTATAAAAGTACACAAAGATAAAGAACAAAAAGTAACATTAGAAAGAAAACATATAGGCGAAGCAGTAATTAAAAATGATCTGGAGTGGGTAGCTAATATTGTAGAATATTATATTTAAAAGTGGAGGTAATAAGAATGTATAATGAAGTTTTAAAAATATCAACAAAATCAAATCCAAATGCCATTGCTGGGGCAATAGCAGGACAGATAAAGGAAAAGGGAAAATCTGAATTGCAAGCAATTGGAGCAGGAGCTCTTAATCAAGCAGTAAAGGCAATTGCTATAGCAAGAGGATTTGTGGCACCATTAGGAATAAATTTGGTGTGTGTACCAGGCTTTATAGAAATAAGTGCTGAAAATGAAGAAGTAACAGGAATAAAATTCGTTGTGAAGGTGGAAAAATGAATCAACAAGAAATATTAAAAAGAATTAGTATTATAAATGTAAAAAATAAATTAGAATTGACAGAAATATATTCACAAAAAGATATAATCTATGTTGAGTGTCCATTTTGTGTATCTAAAAGAGGAACAATGAAATTAAATACTAGCAATAATGGCTATATTTGCAAGGAATGTGAAAATAGAGGATACGCCATAGGGCTTTATGCTAAATGCAAACATATTTCTAATAAACAAGCTTATAAAGAATTAATTAGAGAAAAAGCTAATATGACAAATCAATTAGTAACAGTGCTGACTACTAATACAAGGAAAAATAATGAAGAGTTAGACAGTGTATATCAATCATTTTTGGAAAAGTTGACTCTTTCAGAACAGCATACAACAAAGCTTTTGCAATATGGTTTTACAATAGAGGAAATAAAAAAAATAGGTTTTAGGACTATACCAACAACAGAAGAATATAAAATACTAATATGTAAAGAACTAATTAAAGAAGGATTTGATTTAAGAGGAATCCCCGGATTTTATAAAGATAAAAATTTCAACTGGAATTTTAAATCACATAAAGGAATATTTGTTCCGGTACTAGATAATTGTAGAATTATAGGCTTAAGAATTCATTTAGATTCAAATTACAGTATAGATACAACTGATATTTGGTTTAGTAGCAGTCAAGAGAATGATGGAACAAAGGCTGATAATAGTATTATGTTCTTGGTACCTGAAGAAAGTAAAATACAACTTATAAACAAAAGGAAAGAAC
>CANDSI010000044.1 GCA_947388575.1 uncultured Mycoplasma sp. | reverse complement strand
AGATAAATCACACGATGAAAAGATTTCTTTTGATAAAGAGGGAATCATGAGAGGAGACTTAAATCTTAAAGTACAATCTTCTATTCCAGAATTAAAACCTTATGCTGATTATAAGTATGGAATGAATATTATTGTAGATTCTAAAAATGAAAAAATGGAGGAAGTATTTTCTATTAGTGATTATAAAACTGAGAAGAAAATCTTTGATATAGGTTTTTATTTAGATAAAGAAACAATGTTTTTACAAAGTAAATATATGTATAATGAAACTTTAGATTTCTCTGATTTTTTAGATAATAGTAGTGAAATTTCATCTATGTTTGCAGATTTTAGAGAAGATTTGGATGTTCTTGATACTAAGGATTTAGAATATCTTGTTACTTCAATAAGAGATTCTGTAGTTAATGCTATAGATAAAAAAGCTTTGAAATCGAAATTTGATAAAATCAAAATAAATGGGAAAGATGTTAGGGTTGTAAGATTTGATTATGAACTTGATAAAAAAGTGTTAAATGAAGTATATGCTAAAATAGCAGATAGTTTACTGGATAATTCTAAGGTTATAGCTATTATGAGTAAAATATTTGGGATTGCTCCTACAGATGTAGAAAAAGCTTTAAATGAAGGAAGAAATAGTTTTACAAAAGCAGATTCTTTTACTATAAGTATTTATAAAAAAATGTTTAGTAGTGAAATTGTTAAATTTAGTCTTGTAACAGCTGATGAATTTGAAATAAATTATTTTGATAAAAATGTTTTGATTACACATAAAAAAGATGAAATTAAAATAGATATGAGTGATAAAATAACAACTTTTATTTATACTCAAGATAAAGAAGAATTAATAAATTTGAAAATAAAAGAAATAGGATTTAATATTATTGATTTAACCTATGATCTTAATATTGAAGATAGTTCTATAAGTGGAGAAATTTATCTTAAGTCTAAAAAAAAGTCAGATACTAGTGTATTTTTAGAATATAGTTTTAGTTTGTTAACTAATGTTGATGGAGAAAACGTTAATCTAAGAGTATTTGGTGATATGGCAGTTTCTGTAGTTAATAAAATGAATTTAATAGATAAAGAAACGGTTATTCCAATAACTAATCTAGATGAAAGCACAATAATTAATATATATAATAAAGGATATAATACTTTGAAAGATACTCCTTTTATTCCATTATATGATTCTTTATTTTCATAAGTCTCAGAATTAAATCTGAGATTTTTTCTTTTTTGTGAAGTTTTAGAAAAAAATTATATTATTAATCTAGTTAAAGTCTAGTATTTATTTCATAGGATAAAGTGAGGTGAGTAATTTTGAATAAGATAATAGAAATTAGTATTATAGTTTGGAGTTTTATTGCAAATTCTTTTTCTTTTCTTATGGGGAGTATTGATAATTTATTAATTATGCTTTTAATTATTATGGCAATAGATTATTTAACAGGAGTTTGTAAAGCTATAGTGAATAAAAAATTAAATAGTATTGTAGGAGTTAAAGGAATAATAAAAAAAGTTGGATATTTACTCATTGTTGCACTTGCGGTTTTAATAGATAAGATTATGGGTGATGCTGGTGCTGTTAGAACACTTGTTATTTATTTCTTTATTGCTAATGAAGGCATTTCAATATTAGAAAATTGGGGAAAAATGGGATTACCACTTCCAAAAAAATTAAAACAGATTTTTGAACAATTAAAAAATGAGGAGGATAAAAATGTATAAAAAAATTGATGTTAAAAATAATGTTTTAAAAATGGGTGAGCATTATTTAGTGAGTGATTATAAAACAAGAAATAGCTCAAGAAATAAACATAATGGAATGGATTTTGTAGGCAAAAAAGGTGATTATGATATAGTAGCAATTGAGTCTGGTAAAGTTACTTATATAGGTTATGAAGCTGGTATTGGAGGATACTGGGTAAGTATAACTACTAATGGAATAGAACATAGATATTTTCATTTAGCTAAAAACGGTATTAAAGTTAAAAAGGGAGATATAGTTCAAAAAGGTGAAGTTATTGCTAAAATGGGAATGACAGGGAATGCGGATATTGTTTCTTTACATTTTGCTATTTATAAAAATGGTTATGTAGATCCACTTCCATATTTAACTAAAGATAATCCTTTTAATTTAGATAAGGGTGATTATTCTTTTAAAGATTTTGTCAAAGAAGTACAAGAAAAGTTGGGGGCAAAAATTGATGGGGTACCAGGCGCTGAAACTTTAAACAAAACTATTACAATTAGTACGAGTAAAAATTGGAACCATTCCGTGGTGTTTACTCTTCAAAAATATTTAAAGAGTTTAGGGTATGATTTAGGTAAATATGGTTTAGATGGAAAGTTTGGTCCAGATATGAAAAAAGTCATAATAGATTATCAAAAAAATGTTGTAGGCTTAACAGGTGGTTTAGTAGATGGTATTATAACTGCTAAAAAGTATACTTGGAAGTCATTACTAAAATTAGATTAGAATTTTATAATTGTATTTTACTCTCTTTTGACGTATAATTAACTTAGGTAGGTGATTGTTTAGATATGTGGATTTTATGGCTAATAGTAATTGTTTTATTAGTATTTTTAGAAGTATCAACTATTAATCTTGTATGCGTATGGTTTATACTTAGTGGTTTAGTAAGTTTAATATTATCATTCTTTATTGAATCCTTTTATATTCTTTTTGCAGTATTTGTATTATTAGGGTTAGTTTTAATGGTTTTAACCAGACCGATTTTAGTTAAGAAATTAGTACGTAAAAATGTTAAAACAAATAGTGACAGAGTTTTAGGTATGGAAGGCGTTGTAACGGAAGAAATCAATAAATTAAAAATTGGTGAAGTAAAAGTTGATGGCAAACATTGGAGTGCTATAAGTGATGAGAAAATTGAGGTTGGAACTACAATTATTGTAGAGTCAATAGATGGCGTAAAGCTAGTGGTTAGGAAGGGTGAAGTTTAATGTTTGAATTTTTTATTGCAGTTTTAATACTTGTAGCAATTATTGTTATTCCGTGTATTAAAATTGTGCCACAAGCAAAAGCATATGTTATAGAAAGGTTAGGAAGTTACGAGACTACTTGGCAAAATGGATTACATTTTAAAATTCCATTTGTCGATAGAGTAGCAAAAGTAGTAAGTTTAAAAGAAACTGTTAAGGATTTTGCACCGCAACCGGTTATTACAAAAGATAATGTTACTATGCAAATTGATACAGTAGTTTATTATCAAATTACTGATCCTAAGTTATATACTTATGGAGTTGATATGCCAGTAAGTGCTATTGAGAATTTAACAGCTACTACTTTACGTAATATTATTGGAGAGCTAGAACTTGATCAAACTCTTACAAGTCGTGATATTATTAATGGTAAAATGCGTGCTATTTTAGATGAAGCAACTGACCCTTGGGGAATTAAAGTTAATCGTGTAGAAGTAAAAAATATTTTACCACCACGTGATATTCAAGAAGCGATGGAAAAACAAATGCGTGCTGAACGTGAGAGAAGAGAAAAAATACTTCAAGCTGAGGGCGAAAAGAAAAGTAGTATATTAATCGCTGAAGGTGAGAAAGAAAGCGCTATTCTTAGAGCTGAAGCTCAAAAAGAAAGCCAAATTAAAATTGCTGAAGGTGAAGCAGAAGCAATGCTTAAAATTAAAGAAGCAGAAGCAAAAGGTATTGAACTTTTAAAAGGTGCTAAAGCTGATAGTGCAGTTCTTACTTTAAAAAGCTATGAGGCTTTAGGTAAAGTTGCAGATGGACAAGCGACTAAATTAATTGTGCCAGCTAATTTACAAGATATCGCAACTTTTGGAACAACTTTAAGTGAAGTTATGAAGGATAAGAAGTAAATCTTATCTTTTTTATGAAATATGGAAAAACATACTTTAGAACCTTTTTATAATAGTGATTCCAAAATACTTATTTTAGGTAGTTTTCCAAGTATTAAATCTCGGGAAATTGGTTTTTATTATTCACATCCGCAAAATAGATTTTGGAAAGTTTTAGCTTATATTTTTAATGAAGAAATCCCTAATTCTATTGAAGATAAAAAAGAATTATTAAAAAGAAATAAAATAGCTTTATTTGATGTTTGTGCTACTTGTGATATTAAAGCTAGTAGTGATGCTAGTATAAAAAATGTTGTTCCTAATAATTTAGATAAAATATTTAATAATTCTAAGATAAAAGTTATTGCTTTTGATGGTAAAACTGCTTATAATTTGTATCAAAAATATTTTAAAGATAAATATGCTGCGGAGTTAATATCTCTTCCTAGCACTAGTCCTGCTAATGCAACTTGGGATATGCAAATGTTAATTAATGAATATGAAGTGTTAAATAAATATTAAGAAAGTGTAAAATATATGCTTTCTTTTATTATTTGTCTTTAATCTTTTTTTAGATTATGTTATACTTTTTATTGTAGGTGGTAAAGGAAATATGAAGAGTTTAAATAAATTTGGATATACTAAAATGGAAGTGTTAGTGGTTGTAGTATTACTTGGAATTGTTGCTTTTATAACAATTAATAGTACATCTTATGCATTTGCTATTGATACAACTGATTCAGTTAAAGAAGTAAAGTCACTGATTGAAAAGCAAGCTGAGGAATATGCTTTAGATAATTTAGATTTATTTAAGGAAGCCGATACAAATTATATTTTGGTTAGCGAATTAGTAGAGAATGGATATATGATGGCTAATGATGATGGTATAGTAACTAGCCCAGATAATTCAGGAAAAACATTTAATGATAATAAAATAAAGGTAGAATATAATAAAGATAATAATAAGGTTGAAGCAACTTTTATAGATTAAAAGAGATAATCAAGGGAAAAACTTGATTTTTTTGGTAACTAGGTGTATAATACAATAGATTTTAAGGAGGAATTTGTGATGAAAGATAATCAAACAGAAGCCAAACTAGAAAGAATAGATACAAAATTGAGAAACTTAACTTTTGTAGTCATATTAGGTTTTGTAGTTATTGCTTTATTAGTTATTGGATTATATTTTAAAGATGGTAAGTCAAGTAATAATGGAACAAATAATAATGGTAATCAAACAACAACTGTTAAGTATGATGTAAGTAAAATGAAAAAAGTAACTGGAGAAGAAGCTGCTAAATTATTTGACGAAAAGGGTACTCATTTCTTATATATAGGTCGTTCTACTTGTAGCGTTTGTGTTAATTTAGTGCCAGAACTTAATACTGTTCTTAGTGATATGGCTATAACTATTCATTATTCACCACTTGAACAAACCTTTAGAACAGATTTTAAAAATTTATTTAAGAAATTAGATATTGAAACTACTGTTAATAAAAATGAAGGTACTTTTGGAGAATTACTTGAAGAATATGGTTATACTCCAGTAGTAATAGTTATTAAAGATGGCAAAATGGTTGATGGATTTGTTGGCTATAGAGATGCCGATAAAATTGAAGAATTATTTAAAAAATATCTTTAATAGTTAGACTTTTTAAAGAAGAAAATTAAAATTTCTTCTTTTTTTTTATAAATTTTTACTTTAAAACACCATTCGACAAAATATTTATTCTTTGTGTGTTATTATATCAAACATTCTTTGGAAGGAGGTTTGTTTATGATTACCGAAGAATTAAAGAGTTTAAAAAAAGAGTTTGAAAGAATAAAAAAGATGGGGTATGTTAAAGCTACTAGAAGTGGATATACAGGGATAGGTAAAACTTTTGAAGATTTACTCGGAAAAAAGGAGGATACTTTAGAATTACCTGATTATCATGGTATAGAAATTAAAACTAGAAGAGGGTATACAAGAAGCTATACAACTCTTTTTGGCGCGACACCTCAAGGAAAAAAAGAATTTGAGATTAAAAGACTTAGGAGTATTTATGGTTATCCTGATAATGTTTATAAAAACCAAAAACTTCTCCATGCTTCTGTGCAAGCTAATTGTTCTACGTTAGTGGGAAATAGATTTTTATTTAAGTTGGTCGTAGATTATGAAGAAGAGAAAATATTTTTACTTATTACTGATAAAAATATGAACTTTATTGAAAAAAAGTCTTATTGGACTTTTAAAATTTTAGAAGAAAAATTAAATCGTAAGCTACAATATTTGGCTTTAGTTAAAGCATGGCCTAATACAATTAATGGAGAAGATTATTACAAGTATTATGATATAGATTTTTATAAATTAAAAAGTTTTAATGAATTTATTAAATTAATAGCTGAAGGAGTAATTAGAGTAACTTTTAAAATAGGTGTCTTTAAAAAAGGAGAGCGCGCCGGAGAACTTCATGATAGAGGTACAGGGTTTGAAATTCAGGAAATAGATATGTTGAGACTTTTTGATAAAATAGGAGTTTAATTTTTATTTTAGGGCATTTTGAAAATTTGGCAGCCATGAGGAATTGCAGGTATGAAAAAAGACATCTTTAGATGCCTTTTTAAATTCAAATCTGGTCGGGAAGACAGGATTTGAACCTGCAACCTCATGGTCCCAAACCATGTGCACTGCCAAATTGTGCTACTTCCCGATAATTAATGGTGCGTCCTAAGGGAGTCGAACCCCTAACCTCTAGATCCGTAGTCTAGCGCTCTATCCAATTGAGCTAAGGACGCAATCCCCAGTGCACTTGTTTTTCAAAATGCATATTCATTATATTATAAATATATGCAAAAATCAAGACTTTTTGCTATTTAAATCAAAAAGTTGCCAATTTTAAATGAATTTCAGTTTTAATATAGATTTATGATTACAATAATAAAAGATTAGGAACTTTAATCCTAATCTTCAGAGTCTTTGTCTTTATCTTTTCCTAATATTTTGTCTATAGAATAATTGTATTTGCTAGCTAATTCTACTAAAACGACAGTTAATATTAAAGTTCTACTTTTTTCATATCTATTCCATGTAGGCTGATTTATTTTTAATTCATTAGCAAGCTGAACTTGAGTTAAGCCTTTTTTATTACGTATTTTTTTTAAATTTTCACCAGTTATTTTTAGCTTTATATCGGGTTTAGCATTTGCATATTTTCTTTTATTACTAAATCCTACTACATAATCGATAGATACATTAAAGATATTACAAAATTCATTTAACCTGCGAAGGGGAATAGTGTCAGATCCGCATTCCCACATACTATATGAACCTTTTGTAACATTCATTTTTTGTGCAATATCTTTTTGTTTTAGTCCTTTTTCTTCTCTTAATTCTTTCATTCTTGGAAATTGCATAATTTTCTTCACCTTTAATAATTTTCTCAAAAAATATTCTTTTATGTGCTTTTTGGAGTTTATTTGCATAATGTTTTACAAAGTTGTCTTTATATGATAAAATTATCTTAGGTGGTAATAATGAATAAAAGTGATTTTTGTCAGCTTTTAATAGATGATATTAAAGACGAAATCGAATTTGATAGTGATGTTGTTGCTTTAAAATCACTTTTATTAATATTACTTAAACGTAATATAAAATCAAGCTTTGAGAATTGGAAATATTTAATTTTAAAGTATGATATAAATAGCTTAAAGCACGATATAAATTTTTTGCCTATAATTAAAGATTATCCTAAAATGTTAATTAAAAAGATTGGAGTAGAGAATTTCTTTGATTTTATGCAAGAAATTCCTTTTTTTAAAGCTAATATAATTTATATTACTTTATTTAATGTTTTTAGTTCTGATTGCTTAATTTATCAATCTTTAGATTATTATATAAAAAATAATGATAATGATTCTGAATTAAATTTTATTAAAAGTATTTTGAATAAAAGTTCTTATTTTTCTACACTATTTTTTAATAAAACTGAAATGATAAAGAGAATTATTATTTTGCATATTGAAAATAAAAGTATTCAGTTAGATTTTTTAAAAACTCTTATTGATAAAATTGATAGCAAAAAGGAACAAGCAGTTTTGAAAACTTTACTTATTGATTATTTTACTTTTTAAGTATATAATAAGTAATTATTGAATTGG
>CANDSI010000043.1 GCA_947388575.1 uncultured Mycoplasma sp. | reverse complement strand
TTCAATTCTCTCTTGGCTTACATTTATTTCCAAAATTTTATTTAATCCTGATGATTTAAAGATTATAAAAGACACTCCTATGACCAGAAGAAAGCTTTTAAATATCGAGATTTCTGGCATTAATAAAGAATATGTTATAGCCTTAACCAATTATAACAAAATATTAAAGCAAAGAAATTCATATCTAAAAGCTCTTAGTAAAAAAAATATATATGAAAAAGACTTTTTAAATGTATTAACAGAGCAATTAATTGACGAAGGATTAAAAATAATGTTAATAAGACAGGAGTTTATCGAGAGTATCAATTCTCATATAAGTGATATATATTTTAAAATTACCAACAAAGGTCCTTTATCAGTACGATTTAAGAGTGAGTATCTAAATAAAACTAAAGAGCAACTTTTAAATATGTATCAAAAAAATATTTCCCGGGAAATACAAATGGGTAAAACTTTATTTGGTCCACAACATGACGATATTGAATTTATTATTGATAAAGAAATAGTAAAAGAATATTCCAGTGTTGGAGAACAAAAAAATAGTGTAATAGCTTTTAAACTAGCTGAAATTAAGAATATAGAAAGCAAGTTAAATAAAAAGCCTATTTTAATATTAGATGATTTATTTAGTGAATTAGACTATGAAAAAATAGAAAACATTTTAAATTTAATGGATGAAGATATCCAAACATTTATTACAACAACAGAAATTGATAAAGTAGACCAAAAATTAATAGCGAAAGCCAAGATTTTTAAGTGTATAGATGGCAAAATAAAGGAGGAATAACAAATGGAAAACAATTACACAGATAATGATATTCAAGTCTTAGAAGGCTTAGAAGCAGTACGTAAACGACCTGGAATGTATATCGGAACAACTAGTGAGAAAGGTTTGCATCATCTTGTATGGGAAATAGTTGACAATGCAGTTGATG
Source organism: uncultured Mycoplasma sp. (assembly GCA_947388575.1). The sequence goes on along the minus strand of CANDSI010000043.1, from coordinate 7,194 downwards.
AATCACTCGCTGGATATTGCGACGATATTGAGGTTGTAGTACATAATGACAATTCTGTTTCTGTTCGCGATGATGGTCGTGGTATGCCAACAGGTATCAATCAAAAAACAGGGTTATCAACAATTGAAACAATATTTACGGTATTACACGCTGGAGGAAAATTCGGCGGCGGCGGATATAAAGTATCGGGTGGTTTACACGGAGTTGGAGCTAGTGTTGTAAATGCTTTATCAACTTGGTTAGAAGTTCGTGTCTATCGTGATGGAGACGTTCATTATCAAAGATTTGAAAATGGTGGACATCCATGTGAGCCAATGAAAATAATTGAAAATTGTGCTAAAGATAGAACAGGAACAACTGTAACATTTAAAGCTGACCCCGAAATATTTAAAGAAACAACTGAATTTAACTATGATACTTTATCTACACGTTTAAGAGAATTAGCTTTTTTAAATAAAGGCTTAAGAATCACTTTAATAGATGAACGTGTACCAGATAAAAAAGACGTATTCTGCTATAATGGTGGAATTATAGAATATGTTTCTATGTTAAATAAAAATAAACAAGCATTACATGAAGATATCATCTATGTTGAAGGAAAAGAAGATAACATCAGTATTGAAGTTGCAATGCAATATAACGATTCATATACAGCAAGTCTTTATTCTTTTACTAACAATATAAATACATATGAAGGCGGAACTCATGAAGATGGTGTTAAAAATGCTTTAACGAGAATTATTAACAATTATGCTCGTAATAACAAAATATTAAAAGAAAAAGATGAAGCCTTAAGTGGTGATGATTGTCGTGAAGGCTTAGCAATGATTATTTCATGTAAGCATCCAGATCCACAATTTGAAGGACAAACCAAAACAAAACTAGGTAACTCTGAAGTAAGAAAGATAGCAAGTGACGTTTTTGGTGAAGGATTAGAGCGTTTCTTAATGGAAAATCCTACAGTAGCCAAAACTATAATTGAAAAATGTATGACTGCATCTCGTGCGAGAATTGCGGCTAAACGCGCTAGAGAAGCGACTCGTCGTAAAGGAGACTTAGACGTAACTAATTTCTTTGGTAAACTAGCAGATTGTAAGAGTAAAGATGCTAGTGTTAGTGAAATATTCCTTGTCGAGGGAGATAGTGCGGGAGGCTCAGCCATTAAAGGTCGCGATAGTATAACACAAGCTATACTTCCTTTAAGAGGTAAAATACTAAATGTTGAAAAAGCAAGATTAGATAGAGCTTTATCCAATGAAGAAATAAGAACTATTATAACTGCTTTTGGTACAGGAATTGGTGAAGATTTTAACTTAGATAAGTTAAGATATCATAAAATAATTATCATGACCGATGCCGATGTCGATGGTTCACATATTAGAGTATTATTATTAACGCTTTTTTATCGCTTTTTTAAGCCGATTGTAGAAGCAGGACACATTTATGCAGCCCAACCACCTTTATTCGTTATAAAGCACGGTAAAACGATTAAATACGTATTAAATGAACAAGAAAGAGATGAGTATTTAGCAACTCTTTCTCCAAATACCAAATATGACATTGCTCGTATGAAAGGTCTTGGTGAAATGGATGCTGAAGAATTAAATGAAACAACAATGGATATTAATAAACGTGTATTAAGACAAATAACAGTTGATGATGCTATACTAGCAGATGAAGTATTTAGTAAATTAATGGGTGAAGAAGTAGAACCAAGAAGAGAATTCATTGAAACCAATGCTACTTATGCTACAAATCTAGATGTTTAGGAGGTATTAAAATGGATAGATTAGAAAAAAATAATATCGTAAAAGAAGTAAGAGATTCTTTTTTAGAATATTCCATGAGTGTCATAGTCGCTCGTGCCTTACCAGACTTAAGAGATGGTTTAAAACCAGTTCATCGAAGAATATTATATTCAATGTATGAGTCAGGTTATACACCAGACAAACCGCATAAAAAAAGTGCACGTATTGTCGGTGATGTTATGGGTAAATACCATCCACACGGTGACTCAAGTATTTATGAAGCTATGGTAAGAATGGCTCAAGATTTCAGTTATCGCTATATGTTAGTTGATGGCCATGGAAACTTTGGTAATATTGAAGGATATGGCGCAGCAGCAATGCGTTATACAGAATCAAGACTATCTAAAATATCTTTAGAATTATTAAGAGATATTCGTAAAAATACAGTTGATTTTACCCCAAACTTTGATGAATCAGAAAGTGAGCCATCAATTTTACCATCACGTTTTCCAAATATATTAGTAAATGGAACAACTGGTATCGCCGTTGGTATGGCAACCAATATTCCACCACACAATCTTGGTGAAGTAATTGATGGATGTGTTGCCTATATTGATAATCCTGAAATTGATACAGTAGGATTAATGCAATATATAAAAGGCCCAGACTTTCCAACTGGTGCTATCATATTAGGCAATAGTGGTATTAAAAAAGCCTATGAAACTGGTCGCGGAAGTATCACAATCCGTTCTCGTGCTAGAATTGAAGAAAAAAATGGTAAAGAATTCATTGTTATTGATGAAGTACCTTATGGAATAAATACATTAGAACTTAAAAATAAAGTCGCAGAATTAGTTCATAACAAGGTATTAGATGGTATCACCGATTATCACGTTGACTTAAAAGAAGGCGTTAAGATAACTATAAGCTTAAAAAGAGATGCTAATGCTCAAGTAATATTAAATAAATTATATAAGCATACAGCATTCCAAACAACATATGGAATTATATTCTTAATGCTAGATAATGGTGTACCTAAGACATTAGGCTTAAAAGATATTATTTCTAAATACATAGATTATCAAAAAGAAATAATAATTAGAAGAACAAAATTTGATTTAGAAAAAGCTGAGAAAAGAGTACACATCTTAGAAGGCTTAAAAATCGCATTAGATCACATTGACGAAGTAATTAAACTAATTAGAGGGTCAAAGTCTGATGAAGAAGCAAAACAAGGCTTAATGGAGAAATTTGGCCTATCAGAGATTCAATCAGAAGCTATCTTAGAAATGAAGTTAAGAAGATTAACTGGCTTAGAAAGAGACAAGATTGAAGAAGAATTAAAAGAGTTATTAGCTTTAATTGAAGAATTAAGAAGTATTCTAGCTTCTGAAGAGAAAGTATTAAATATTATCAAAGAAGAATTATTAGAAATCAAAGATAAATATGCTGATAAACGTCGTACAGATATTGATATGACAGCAATTGAATATATTGAAGATGAATCATTAATACCTGAAGAAAACATTCTTATCGCGTTAACTAATAAAGGTTATATTAAACGTACCAATAGTGATACATTTAAAGCTCAAAGACGTGGTGGAATGGGTATAAAGGGAATGACGACAAACGACGAGGATTATGTTGATCAAATGATTAATTTATCTTCTCACGATTACTTATTATTCTTTACTAATAAAGGAAAGGTATATCGTCTAAAAGGTTATGAAATTCCAGAATTTAACCGTCAATCAAAAGGTTTACCAATAATAAACTTACTTCAAATTGAAAAAGATGAAACAATCAATTCAATGATAAGTGTTTCCAATGAAGAAGCCGCTAAATATCTATTATTTGTAACAAAACAAGGCTTAGTAAAGAAAACAGCAATTAGCGAATTTGAAAACATACGTACGTCTGGAAAGATTAGTATTAGTTTAAGACCAAATGACGAATTAATCGCTGTTAAAAAAACTACTGGAGATAATTATATCTTATTAGGTAGTGAATTAGGACGCATGGTTAAATTCAAAGAAGATAATATTAGAGCTATGGGTAGAACAGCCAGTGGTGTTAAAGGTATAAATCTTGATGGTAGCAAATGTGTTTGTGCCGAAGTAGTAACAGAAGAAGATAAAATTTTGTTGGTAACTATTAAAGGATATGGAAAAAAGACATTAGTAAGTGAATTTAGAGAGACAAGCCGTGGTAGTAAAGGTGTAAAAGCCTTAAATGTAACAGAAAAGAATGGAAATATCGCCTCTGTAAAAGTTGTTGATGAAAATAAAGAGTTAGTAATTATGACTAATACAGGAATAACGATGCGAATGTCCCTAGAACAAATTAATACTTTAGGTCGTGTAACTCAAGGTGTTAGATTAATAAACTTAAAAGAGAATCAATATGTTTCTACTATTAGCTTAGTTGAAAAACAAGAAGAGCTAAATGAAGAACAAGAAGAAACTAGCGAGGAAAATAACATCCCAGAACAACAAGTAAATATAGAGGAAAGTGCTGAATAGGCACTTTTTTTAATACCATTATTTCCCAGGAAATAGTGTAAAAAAAGAAAATGTGGATAACTATTAAAATATAAGGAAAATAATAAAAGGTTTCACGTGAAACATATATCAATAAAAAATTAACCTCAATAAATTAAGTTATTAACAATGTTTCACGTGAAACATTGTTTTGCAATAATTTAAGATGAAAAAGACAATGGTATTTCTTGTTAATTTTCAATTAGTAATAATGATGCCAATAATTTAGGTAATATAAATGAAAATTTAACACAAAATGAAAAAATAAATAAATAAAATAGTCATTGAAGTGCATTTAATAAATAAAAATTAAAACACAATATTTAAAAATAATTAAAAAGACTTATAAACGTCCAAATTATATGAAAAATTATCCACAATGTTTCACGTGAAACATATAAAATTAAATTTTGTAACAAAAAAATTAACTTTTATATTTATAATTTTAAAATAAATAAGATAAAGAGATAATTACACTTGAAAAAAAACAAAAACTATGATAAATTAAATATGTGCAACAAATATATTGTAATCTGGTCAGGACAGGAATGTAGCAGCCACGTCAATCCCTATTTGTGTGCACTTTTTTATTGGAGTGAAATAAATGGAAGAAAAGTATTACAATTTGTTATTAAAATTAGCCAAAAAAGCCCAAAATAAAAATGAGGTTCCTATAAGTGCTGTTATTGTTAAAGATAATAAAGTAATTGCTAGCGCTTATAATAGAAGAAATAAAAGTAAATATATATTAGACCATGCAGAAATGTTAGTAATTAAAAAAGCTAGTAGAAAATTGAAAGATTGGCGTTTAGATTCATGTGAACTTTATGTAACGTTAAAGCCTTGCTCTATATGTGAAAATGCCATAAAACAATCTCGTATAAAAAATGTGTATTATTTACTAGACAAACCAGAAGAAAAAAAAGAATATTATAAAACAAATATAGCCAAAGCAAACATACGTACGCAGCAAGAAGAATATTCAAAGATTTTAAAAGGATTTTTTGCAAAGAAAAGAGACAAATAATAATAAATATGATATAATTAAATAGGTGAGAAAAATGGATTACAAAGTACTTTATCGTAAATATAGACCAGATGATTTTTCAAGTATAATAGGCCAAGATTACATGGTATCCATTTTAAAAAATTCTATTCAAAAAGACCGCATATCTCATGCTTATATATTTTCTGGACCAAGAGGAACGGGTAAAACTAGCACAGCTAAAGTATTTGCTAAAGCGATAAACTGTTTAAATCCGAGTGTTAATGGGCCTTGCAATGAATGTGAAAATTGTATTCATTTTAAAGAAAATGCTGATATCATTGAGATTGATGCAGCATCTAATAACGGAGTAGACGAAATAAGAGAAATTATTAACAATATCAAGTTAGCGCCTTCTTATTCAAAATATAAAGTATATATCATAGACGAGGTACATATGTTAAGTACCAGTGCTTTTAATGCTTTGCTTTTAACTTTAGAGGAGCCACCTAAGCATATTGTCTTCATACTAGCTACCACAAATATAGAAGCAGTTCCGATAACTATTCTTTCCAGATGTCAAAGATTTGATTTTCATAAAATAAGTACAGAAAATATCAAGAATAGACTAGATTATGTAATTAAAGAAGAAAATATAGCTATTGATGAAGAAGCTATTGAAGAAATCGCATATATAAGTGATGGTGGATTAAGAGATGCGCTAAGTATACTAGACCAATTATCAAGTAATAGTTCAAATATAACAATAAATGAAGTTATTGCCCACTTTGGTTCTATTTCCAAAAAACAAATAAGTGATTTGTTTGAATCCATTAAGAATAATGATGTTAATAAGTTTATTGATATGATGCAAAAATTAAAAAATTTAGCAGTTGACTATAAGCTTTTAATAAAGAAATTGCTTGAAAGAATAGAAGAAGAAGCAATCGACTCAAGAAGAAATAATGATTATAAAGGCTTTAGTTATCAAACAATTAAAGAAATGGCATTTGAATTAGCAAGTATATCCAACTACATCAATATAAACATTGACCCATATACTTTAATTGAGATTACTTTATTAAAATATTTTAAAAATGATAATAATATAAGCGATCAAAAGGAAAATTTAGAAGAAGTAAGAAATACAGCAACTGAAGATAAGGAAGACACAAAAGATAAAAACAACCAACAAACAGAATCAGATAAAATTATTTCCCAGGAAATAAAAAGTGAAGTGTCTAACAATAATATAGTGACAAAAACTAATAAAATAAATGCAGAGCTTATAAAAATAAGAATAAATAATTGTTTTGTAAATGCTAAAAAAGAATACTTACAAGAAATCAAAGACAATTGGAGTTATTTTACAAGAGAGTTAGAGGATAAAACATTACTAAGCTTATTAATAGATAGTAGTGTAGTCGCAGCCAGTGATAAAGTTGCAATTATAACCAATTTTATAGAAGGAACTGTAAATTTAATAAATGAAAATTTAGACGAAATAATTTTTGAATATAATAAGAAATATAATAAAGATTACAAGTTTATTGCTATTACTGACGAAGAATGGAATAAAGAAAGAGAAATATATATCCAAAACATCAGAAATAAACATCAATATGAATATCTAGACGAACCTACACCAGAAAAAGAAGAAATAGAAACAAAAGAAAATAGTAAAAAAATAGAAGAAGTAGCTTTAGATATTTTTGATAAAGATAAAATAGAAATAGAATAGGAAAGAAGGAAAAAATATGAATATGCAAAATTTAATGGCGCAAGCTCAAAAAATGCAAAGAGACATTACAAAAAAGAAAGAGGAAATTGACAATAGCACATTTGAAGGAGATTCAGAATGGGTTAAAGTAGAGATTAATGGTAAAAAAGAACTACAAAAAATCAAAATTACATTTGAAGG
>CANDSI010000042.1 GCA_947388575.1 uncultured Mycoplasma sp. | reverse complement strand
TGTTTTTTAATGACATTTTTCCTTTGAACTTAAGTATCTTCATTTGTCCTCCGATTTTATTTTATTTTTAGTTTATTTTATAACAAATCACTAATGATTACAAGTTTTTTTCTTTAAAACAAATATTAATGTATGTGTCAAGTAAAAGTTGGCAATTTTTTTATCTTTTTTCAAAATTCTTCTTTTGTGTGGATTATCTATACATCAAAGCTGTTGGTTCTGCTAGCTTTAGAACTTCTTTAAGTTCTGGAGTATATTCCAAAATTTTTGCTTGTGCAAAGTTATTTTCTTCTGTTAGCTTTCTATCTGCTCTATGCACTTTTTTATTCTTTCTTACATTTTCTTCTATTTCTCTTATCCATTCTTCCACACTATTGTCTATTGCTATACTGTTTTCAATTTTCTGCAATTCTATTTCTCCGTTATTTTCAAAGTATTCTGCACATACCTTTGCTAAGTAACTAGCACCATTCTTTAAAAATGCTTTTCTTCCACTACATAGGCGAACTTCTAATACAGTAAATATTTGACTTTCTGCTGTACCCATATTTCTATATTCTATTCCGCATGGAGCTTTTGGGAGTTCTCTATTTTGCTCTTTTAAAATATCTTGGTATCGTGGTAAGCCGTTTTTTAAATAACTTTGTAGTGTTTTTAATTTTTTGACTGTTTTTTCTTCTCCACCTAGTTCATATTTTAGAGCTTCAATATAATCATGGACTTCACTGTATCTTTTTTCTTCTAAAATTTTGATTAGTCCTTGCCTATATTTTTCTTCTTTTATATCTCGTACTATTTCTTGTTGTATGTGGAAACTATCTTTTTGTACTATTGTGTCTTTTGTTGCTATATTTTCTATCCAATTTGCTCCGTCGCCATTCATAGCACGTAATCCTATACTATCTATATTATATTGTTGGTATATTCTAGCATTTTTTAATTTTTTTAGTGTTTGTGATGTCATTATACCCGCTATATATTTTTTATTAACTAATTCATGACGTTTACTGTCTTTGTTCCACCCTTCATAAGTTATATGTAACTTAAGTTCTGTTTTACATCTATGTTTTGGGTTAAATTCTTTATTTTTCTTTTCGCATTCTTTTTTGTATTTTTCTAATACAATTTTTCTGTCCTTACCTTGTAACCTTATCCATATTCCGTCTGCTTCTTCAAACAATGCAGGAATTTCTTTTGTGCCTTTTATTAGTTTTTCTTGTTTATGTAGTTTTATTTCTTCTTTTTCCTTGGCTTCAATTATTCTTCCAACTTTCCACACCAATTGTTGCAATGCTTGGTGGCTTATAGTAATATTCGTTAAACTTTTTATTTCTTGCTCTGCCTTGCGGTATGATACAGTGTTGACAACTGTCTTAAGCATTGTTTCTACTAAGTTTTGTGAAATATCTCCGATTTTTCCTATCTTTATGGTGTCGTCTAATAAAAATACATAGTCTTTATCCTTTTTATATATAGCCCTTTTGTATTCCACTTCCCCCATAATAGTTTTTAAAGTAGCCCCCTTGTAACCTTTGTGTCTATACTCCTTTTTGTTTCTGTCGTTCATTATTTGTTCATCTTGTACTTCTAGTATTCTTTTTATTATCTCACAACCGAGGTTACATACAAGTCTATATACTCTTTTTTCTAGTTCATAAAACTCTATATTTGTTTCCATGTTTTTACTCCACTTATTATTTTTTTCTTATAAGGGGCGTAAGCATAAGAATGCTAACACCCCCATGTCTATTATAAATTACTATTCATTTTGTACAATTACGAAAACAGCATAAAGAAGTTTATTCAAAAAAGTATGCCATTTTATATGTTTTCTTCATTGACAAAATATCAATTTTACTATTATTTCATAATTAATTACCTGGTTAAATTATAAATAATAGCTATTTTCTTCAATTGTAGTCTTTATATACACGCAAGCATTTCGATATTTTTCGTTGGTTTGTATTAAATCAAGATTACATACATAATCCAATATTGCTCTTAATATCTCAAATTCATTAATTGGAAGGACTACACTTGTTTTTACCTTTAAATCCGATTTTGACATATTCACATTTTATCACTCCTTAATAACATTATTGTATCTCGAGAATAACAATATTGTATCATATAAATAGCATTCATGCAATACTTTTCTGTATTTTTTAAAATCTTTTTTGTATTTCATAAAAACATTTTCTAAAAAATATATTGCTAAAGAAACTTTTTTATGTTATATTTAAGCAAAAGGAGTGATTTTATGTTTTCGTACAAAAGATTATGGAAATTATTAATTGATAAGGAATTGAACAAAACTCAATTTATGGAAAAAGTTAATATATCTAGGACAACTGCTGATAGAATGAAAAAAAATCAATATGTAGATATGTCATCACTTGATAAAATATGTAATGAATTAAATTGCAGCCTTGAAGACATTGTAGAACATATCAAAGATTAATCCCTACATAATTATATAGAACTTTTATAATAAATTCGCAAAAAATAATATAAGTAAAAAAATAAAAGGAAAAGTTAGCCTCCTTTTATTTTTTGTTTTTCTATAAATTCTTTAATTGCTAAATTTATTAATCTAGTAATTGTTATCCCTTTTATGTCCTTTATTTCCTCTAATGCTTTCAAATTTTCTTTTCTTATCATTATACTTCTATATATTAGTATTTCCCCATAAGGCTTTTTGTAGTACTTTATATCGTTAATATCATTATTTTCTATTAATTCTTCAATACAAACATTAATTATATCGCTAACCTTAGCATTATACTTATTTATCGTCATTCCTTTTAATTCTGTATATAGCTTATCTTCAATAGCTACACTCTTTTGTATAGTATAATTACCTTTTGTATATAATTTTTTTATGGCTTCCATATAACTCTCCTTTTTAACCGTTCTGTTAAATTAAAACTTATCATTATAATATCACAATACGAATTATTTTTCAACCTGTTTTTTAGGTATAGAATTTTAACTAATTTAATGATTAAATTTTAGTATAAATATAATAATAGATATGGGGGATATTATGCTTGATTTAAAAAAATTTAAGAATAGTAACGTACAAACTTCTGTTAGATTTCCTGAGGATATATATAATGAATTAAAAAGATTAGCTAGTAAAAATGATATGAGCCTTAATAATGTTATTGTTAGTTGTGTTAAATATGCTCTAGGTGATATAAAGAAGTAGCCTCTTTAAACTACTTCTTTATATTCAAAAGGATTAAACTCAATTATTTGCTTTTGCAAATCAACTTTATATGTTTGACTAAAATCTATATTTGCTTTCTTTAATTCTGCAATATTTCTATAATATGTACTTTTTGTAGTTCGACTTTTGACTTGTCTTAAACCGTCAACCATTATAGATAAATAAAAGTTATACAAAGTACTTGCTTTTCGCTCTTTGTATAGAGTATAAAGCCTGTTTTCAATTTCTTTTTTATCTCTAATTATTTTTAAATTACTATCAAACATTTTAAGCAATTTCATAAATTCACATCTCCAAATCTCTTTTAATTCTTTATAATTAACATTTAAAATTCTTATATAATTTGTGTTATAATAATCTTTTAATTTTTTCTTTTTTATTTCACATTCAAAACGTATAAATCCTTTTATATCTTCCAAATATTTGTATATTTCAAATTCAGTAGCTTTCATTTTCTTTATATCGTGTTTTTTAAATTCTAGTAGCTTATTATATATTTTAAGCGTTGTTGTTGCTCCCGTGAGGTAAATACTTTCATCTTGATATGTCTTTATATTTCTTCTTGGATAATTGCACATACTTAAATTATTAATATAGTTCTGCACATTTTTATTATTTCCTAAATCAAAGCATATAGCAATATCAATTCTTTGTAAAAACCAATGTTTAATGCTTGGCAATTCTATATCATAAGCATTATTTACAAATTTTATTAAATCTTTACATATAGAAACTAAGTTATAATATCCGTTATGTGAGTTATATCCACATATAAGCTTGTGATAACTTCCGTTCAACTTCTATGTAATATTGATTAAAGAACTTATATTTACTACCGTCTCCAACCCTCACCGATAATTGAGAATTGTAAGAGCCTTCTAAGTGGTCATTTACTATTTCGTAAAATATCTCTTTTGTGCTTTTCTTGTAGCTTGTCTTTATTATACTGTTATTAGATATTTTATCATATGTATCTTTATTTATCATTGATACTATTTTTATTGTATCTATCATAATAAACCTACCTTTGTAAAAAGTATTCCCATATATGGGACTTTCGTCGGGTGTTACTAAGTACCCGACTTAAACTTTAAAAGTAATTTGTCTATTTCTAATATTTCTGCATTTGCCATTTCTTGTATTTTTATGTTATTGGGAAAACTTTCTTTTACAGATTTATGAAATTCTTTTATATCTTCTAAGTCACACTTTCTAAATTTTCTTTTTCTTATTAGGCTTTCATTCATATTTTAAAATATCCTTTCATTCCTATTTATAAATTCTGCTTTTTTCATATTTTCTACTACTTTATAACTATCGTACAAGTCACGTATATAATTACTTTGAATAAATGAACGTCGCCATTTCTTATGTAACTTGAACTTTTTTTCAGGGCTTGGGTTGTCGACGATACTGTTATAATCTTCTGCGTCATAACATTTTAATCTAGTCCAACGACCGCATAAAAGTCTTACATTCTATAACATCAAAACACTGTTCACGTATCTGTTTTACTACTCTTGTATATACTTGGCTAGATAGATATATTTTTATACGTTGTTTTCTTTGCTGTGTTATTACTGATAGCAAGCCTTCTGGAAAGTCTTTCCATTTTGTATTATCATATTCATTTTGTATTTCGTCTATAACGAATACCACTCCGTCTGTACCATTCCTTGTTTCTAACAATTGTCGCCAATCAACAAGCGGTATATCTTGGTATCTATAATGTATATTTGTACATATTATACAATTGGGATATGCTTCACGTATTCTCTCTAATTCTTCTACTATACCTATTGTTTTTCCTGAGCCTTGTCTGCCACAGAATATCGTAACACCAAACAAATTAAATTGACGCCCATTAATTAATAACATCAATAAGTCATATAACTTCCAGCGAATAAAATCTAATAACTTAAATAAAAATTTTAGTATTAGCACTTCTACCTTTGGTATATTCCTTCGCTCCAAAAAATTTGCTATTTTCAATAATTTATATTGTATTCTTAGCCTCTTAAAATTTGCATATACTTCCATAAATTCATTTAATGGTAAATCTGGAAACACATCTCTTCTTAAACGTCTATAATATTTATTAAAAACAATATTTTTCTTCATATATAAACTCCTAACCCATATTTAAAAATGGTATTAACCTAAGTATAAAATTAACAATAGACCAAATTAAATGTAACGTTATCCAAAAAACTATATTACTTATAACTATTATCCATGTGTCTAGTGGAAAAAATTGCATTGCTTTAATTATCATATCTAATGTACTAATTATGCTATCTGGTATATACTCCAGTACAGGTAGCATTGCTATAAAAGCTTTACCAAATAACAATAATGGCGTACATATCATTTCAATTATCATTTTTCTTTACCTCCTCTAGAACGTTCCAGTCCCATTGCTGTTGCTCCGTCTGCTACATTAATACCTCGTAAGAATTTTGTTATTTGATTTATATTGTAGATAATCATAAAAATAAATGTAAAACCACGTACCCAAGAATACCAAGTATCTTTATATTTTGTTATTTTTCCAAAATCTATAAATTTGTCTTTTTTAATAACCAAATTATCTGCTACTTTATACTCTGGTAAATCTACGCTTAATGTTTCGCCATTTGTTACATTTTTTATATCTTCAAATAAATTAACATAGTCTTGATATGGTATTTTTTGAGATAGTCTTGTCTTTATATCTTCTATATTGTCGTTAAAAAAGTTGTCACTAGGTACAAATAGCCATTTTAATAAATCACTTAATAAGTTCATAATAGCCTGTGGTATTCCTTTTATAGTTTCCCAAATGTTACTAAGCCACCCCCATAAAGTTTGAAAAAACGAGCCAATTCCATTTATAATATTACCGAGGTAATTCCCAGAGGAACTTTCCTATATCTCCAAGAACATTTATAATAGTTTCAAAAAAACTTGATAGTCCGCCCGTATTATAGAATTTGCTATGTTGCTCGCGAGATTACCGATTTTATTAGCAATATCACAAATAGTATTCCAAATATTACTAAGCCAGTTGGAACTATCATTTGTGTCACCTTGCTCACTATCTCCGTTATCTGTTCCACCTTGACTATTTCCCCCACTACCACTTTCGTCAGTAGTAGGGGTAAGGCTTTTTTTGTTGCTATAACTTTTTCGCAATTTGTTCCATAAACATCTGATGAAGAATATATAACATTATTAACATTGTAATCATTAATAGAACATTCTATATTGTCCGTATGTATCTTATCTTTACTTAAAGAAGTAGGCAAAACAAAATTATTATCTCCATTTTCATTAAATGTGTAATAGTAATAATAATTTTGCCCCCAGTCACTTCTTGAACGCAAAAATCTTCTACTACCGACAAATGGTGCTTCTTCATTAATATAAAATTTGTTATTTGGAGCTAATGTATAATAAATACGCACTTTATTTTGATAAAAATTATTTATGACTACATAATCATAACCTTCAAGTAATACTGTAAGTTGTGCTTGATTTTTTTCTACCCATGTATTAAATGCTTCAACACTTGCTCCATATGAAGTATTTGTAAACATTAATATAATTAGTATCAATAATGCAATAATGAATATAAATTTATTTTTTATTTTCATATAAGTATAAGTTCCTTTCTACTATTTTTAAAGCCCAGAAGCGACATCAAATGTCGCTTCTTTGGGCATATTTACAAATACTAGAAGAATTTGTAAATAATTCTAGGTATCAATGAAACAGCTATCATAATTCCCATAATAGTTAAACCTATTGGCAATAACACACCTAAGTTTGACGTTATTGTACTTATTAGTCCGTCAAACATTCCAGCAGTTAAAGTTAAAGTTTTTACAGCCTCCATATTTCCTTCCTTTCCCTAAATACTTGGGGTATAGAACCCCAAGTGCTTAGTTTTGTCTTTTGTGTATTTATTACAGTTTTTTAATAGAAAAATCTACTAAAAAACCAGTAACCAAAATAAATTATACATAATACTACAATTCCATAAATAAATAATTGTATAAATGTATTTATGCTTGTTAATTGAATTAGTATTTTATTTAGTACTTCTAAATATTCCATTATTCAACTCCTATTAATTCACAAGTCCAATAACTTGTACGTTTTTCTTTATTAAAAGTTCTTTCAAAATCCAAAACGAGTTTTATTGGGGAAAACCTTTGTATATTTAAAGGCGATAGCTTATCTATTAGTTTTGTATCCTTTGTCATAAAATTAAATTTTTTATTACTTTTTGATAAAACATTAATAGACAAATACTGTTCTCCATCATTTGTTACTCCAGCTTTCTTATCAACAAAATTAAATTCCTCTTTGCAAACCATATTATTCTTCTCCTTTTTATATAAAAAATTAGTAGGTCAAAATTTCCTACTAATTTAATAAAAATTAATATTTAATTTTGCCTACTAATATTTTACACTAACTGTTTTGCCTCTCTTCTGTTAATTTCTCCAGTATCTTCTATTTTTTTCCTGGATTATTTAACTCATATTGTATATTATTATTTATTTTATGGGATGCTGTTTTTGATACTAATTTGTGATTTATTGAATTTCTTATAATCTTCTTATCTTTTGCTGGAACTACTTGTAATGTATAACCAATAGCATATAAATATTTTATCATTGTTTGCATAGTAGGAGAATGTGTGCCACTTTCAATCCTTGCAACTACACTTTGTGTTAGTCCACTTTTCTTACTTATTTCTGCTTGTGTAATTTGTTCCTTTTTTCTTGCTTCAATAGTTGCTTGTATTATTTCATTTTCAATTCTTATTTCTTCTTCTTGTTCTGGTGTTATATTTAGTTCTTTTCTAAATTCTTTCCAAGTTTTAAATTTGTCCATTATACACCACTCCTTTTTATATAATCCTTTAATAATCT
>CANDSI010000041.1 GCA_947388575.1 uncultured Mycoplasma sp. | reverse complement strand
ACTGCTAAAACTGAGGAAGAGGAATTTAGAGATATTTATAATATGTATGTTATTCAAATACCTACTAATAAACCAGTAGCTCGTGAGGATTTGGCAGATTTAGTCTATGCTAATGCGAATGCTAAATATCAAGCTATTATTAATACTGTTCGTGAAGTACATGAAACAGGTCAACCAATTCTTATTGGTACAATAAGTGTTGAGGTAAATGAATATTTAAGTAGTTTACTTAAGAAAGCTAATTTACCACATGAAGTTTTAAATGCTAAAAATCATGCTCGTGAGGCAGAGATTATTGCTAAAGCTGGAGAAAAAGGCGCTATAACTCTTGCTACTAATATGGCTGGTCGTGGTACCGATATTAAACTCGGTGAAGGCGTAAAAGAACTCGGTGGTTTATGTGTAATTGGTACAGAACGTCATGAATCACGTCGTATTGATAATCAGCTTCGTGGTCGTGCTGGTCGTCAAGGAGATCCTGGTATGAGTCAATTCTTTGTTTCATTTGAAGATGATTTAATGCGTCGCTTTGGAACTGAAAGAATTAAAGGTATGCTTGAAGGCTTAGGTGTTGGTGATCAAGCTATTAGAAGTAAAACTTTAACTCGCTCAATTGAGTCTGCGCAAAAAAAAGTTGAAGGAAATAACTATGATATTCGTAAAAGCTTACTTGATTATGATAATGTTTTAAATGAACAAAGAGAAATTATTTATTCAAGACGTAATGAAGTTTTAGATATGGAATCTATTCATGAGAGAGTTCTTGATACTTTTAAAAATGTTATCGCTGATTTATGTGAAGCACATTTAGAACCAGAAGGTTATTTAACAGAGTCTGATAAAGATGAAATTACAGAATATGTTAATAATAATTTCTTAAAATCTACTGAACTTAAATTTGTAGATATTAGAGATTTAAAAGATGAAGATACTGTAAAATATATTACTGATTTAGTTATTAATGATTATGAAGAAAAAATTAAAGATGTGCCGGTTAGCGATGATTTTGAGAAAGCTATAACTTTACGTGTAATCGATTCTAATTGGGTTGATCATATGAGTGCTATGGAACATTTAAAAGAAGGTATTGGACTTCGTGGTTATGGTCAAGTTAATCCAATTCAAGCTTATACAATGGAAGGTTTTGAATTATTTGAGAGTTTCTTAACTAGAATAGATAATCAAATAGCTACATTCTTACTTAATGCTGAAATACGTCAAAATATAGAACGTAAACAAACTTTAGATGGAAAAGCTAATGATGGTAAAGAAAAAGAAAAAAGACAAGTAAAATCTAATAAAGTTGGTAGAAATGATCCTTGTCCATGTGGTTCAGGAAAGAAGTATAAGCAATGTTGTGGAAAGTAAGATAAAATAAGGGAAAAGTAAAAAATCAAAAAGGTAACAAATTTGTTGTTTGTCAACCAATTGAATAAAATGTGGACAAAATCCATTAAAATTAAAGGATGCCAGCAAAATAAAATTTGTTGACATCCTTTTTATAAAAATTGAGGTGAAATAATTATGACAGTGAATATTGAATATTTTTTAAGTCAGAAATATGATAGATATGAATTACAGGAAGTGCTAAGAACAGAAGAATTGTATAATGATATAAATAATATCTATTTAAAAAAGTTATTTGCCATTCTACATCAGGAATTTAATCGTTTGTTTAACTTTATGTATAGAAAAACGAATGGTCATTTTAATGCAAACGAAAGCAGAGAATTAGATGAATATATAAAATTATATGAAGATATGAAATATGTACTGAAGGGAACTCAATTATCTTTTGAAATTGATATAAATTATGCCTCTTTTATAGAAGAATGTAAGGGATTTTTAGTTCTAAGTGGAGGTAGTCCAATTCCTAAAGATTTAAGAAAAATTAAGTTGATTGAGTATGAACCAATATTTACAATGACTAGGTCTGTAAAAATAGTAAATAAGTTGGAAGAAAAACGATATCCTATTCATTTAATAGGTGAAGGTTCATATGCGAAAGTATTTAAATATACAGATGAGTTTTATAATAAGACTTTTGTAATAAAACAAGCGAAGAAGGATTTAGATGAAAAGGAAATGGAAAGATTTAAAAAAGAATACCAAACTTTAAAAGAGTTGAAATCACCATATATTTTAGAGGTTTATAAGTATGATATAGAAAGAAATGAATATTATGCAGAATATGCTGATCAAACATTATATGATTTTATAAATAAAAATAATAACAAGATAACTGCTGATATAAGAATCAATATAGTAAATCAGCTATTTAAAGCCTTTTCCTATATTCATCAAAAGGGATATCTTCATAGAGATATTAGTTTAACAAATGTTTTGTTAAAAAAATATGACGATTTAATGATTATAAAAGTTTCAGATTTTGGTTTAGTTAAAGAAAAAAATAGTAATTTAACAAGTACAGATTCTGAAGTAAAAGGATCACTAAATGATAGTAATTTAGCAGTTATTGGGTTTAGAAATTATTCTATTGAATATGAAACATATGCATTAACGAGACTTATATATTTTGTTATGACAGGAAAATCAAATTTAGATAAAAATAGTGATGAAAAATTAAAAGAATTTGTATTAAAAGGTACAAACTATAACATTAGTAATCGTTTTAAAAGTATAGAAGAAATGAAAATTTATTTTAATCAAATATTTAATCAATAGGAGTAGCAAAATCGGCTACTCTTTTTTATGTTGTAAAATTATAATGATATAAAGAAAGGAAGATGATAAAAATAATCAGTATAAGAAAAAGGGGTAATGCTTATCAATATTGTTTTGAAGCAGGAAAAGTTAATGGTAAAAGAAAGGTTTATATTTGTGATAGTTTATATGCTGTATTAATTGCTTATAAAAATATACAAAATAATTTAAAAAAGCAATATGGAAAAAAGTATAAAAGATATATTCTAGAAGAAGTAAAAAATAAATTGGGCAAGTTAGTTGAATATAAAATTGTTGAAAGTTATTCTAAAAATAATAGAGTCGAAATGGTATTTACTAGAAAAGATGGAGCATATTCTGGAACAGATATTATAAGATATCCATTTAAAATTATTCATCACAAATTAGGAATCAACTGTAGATTTTATGATTTAAGAGGTAACTTTGCTACAAAAACATTAAGAAATGGAAATGAAATAAAAGACATCTCTAAAGTATTAGGTCATAGTAGAATTGAAACAACAGAAAATTATTATATTACTAGTACTACTAATAATTTAATTAAAATTTGTGAATCAATAGAAAAAGAAATAGATATAAATTTTAGTAGTATCATTGTTAAGTGATATAAAAAATAGTATAATATGATTAGTTGATTACTTAATGAATAATTGTTAAAGGAGGTGCTAAAAATGGAAGATAAACTAATTGGAAATGAGAAAAATATTTTATTTTATAATGATGAAGATGGTAATACTAAAGTAGAAGTATTATTAGAAAATGAAGATGTTTGGTTAAATACAGAAGCCTTATCGACTCTGTTTAACATTGATAGAAGTGGTATTGTTAAACATATCAATAATATTTATAGAGATGAAGAACTAGAAGAAAAGTCAACTTGTGCAAAAATTGCACAAGTTCAAAAGGAAGGAAATCGAAACGTAAAAAGGGTTTATCCATACTACAATCTTGATATGATTATTTCTATTGGATTTAGAGTTAATTCCAAAAAGGCAATTAAATTTAGAGCTTGGGCAAATAAGATAATTAAAGATTATATGGTGCAAGGCTTTGCTTTAAATGATGAACGATTTATGAAAGCAAGAAGGTCTGATCAAGAATACTTTAAAAGATTGCTTGAAAGAATTAAATTAATTCGTACAAGTGAAAGAATGTTTTATCAAAAAATTACTGATATATTTGCTGAATGTTCTATTGATTACGATAAAGATAGTGATATGGCTATAACATTTTATAAAACAATCCAAAATAAATTCCATTTTGCTATCACTGGTCAGACCGCTGCTGAAATTGTCTATAATAGAGTTGATGCTAAAAAAGATAATATGGGACTTACTACGTGGGAGAATTCTCCTGATGGAAAAATACTAAAATCAGATGTTATAATTGCAAAAAACTATTTAGATGAAAAAGAGATTAAAAACTTAAATAATTTAGTCAACTTATTTTTGGATATTGCTGAAAATAATGCCGAAAGAAATATTGCAATGTATATGAATGATTGGAAGAACGAAGTGGAAAATGCATTAAAAGTATTTCATTATGATATTTTAGAGGGTAAAGGTAAAATATCACATAAACAGGCAAAAGAAAAAGCTGAAAGTGAGTATGAAAAGTACAAAGTCATCCAAGACAATAATTATATATCTGATTTTGACAGATTGTTAAATGAAACAAAGCAAATTGAAAATAAATAATTTGCATATTATTATAAATTATTAAAATATGGTATACTTAAATAGTAGTGAACGAATGTGGACAGTCCTCAATTTGTCCACAGTAGAGAAATATTTATGATTAAAATGATACTAATAATGCGGATAATATAGGAATTACCTAGTCCTAAAAACCTAGAAATATCAATAATATTATAAATATGGAAAGTATTGATAATATGGGATAATCTACTTCTTGTGGAAGCGACAAAAAATATAAACAATGCTGTGGAAAGTAATATAAATTATTAAAATTTAAAGCCGATTCTATTTTTATAGATTTGAAGTTATATAAAAGTGTTAACAATATTCTAGTTTGTTAACACTTTTTTCATTAAAAAAATTTTTAATGAAAAATTAATTGATATGTTATTTAAGTAAAGGTTGTTGTGTACGAATAGTATATTTAATAAGTTTTTATTTATTATAAATATTAGATGTTAATATGCATTGCTTGTAGCAACGAGCTATTCTTTATATAATTATTGTAAAGAAAGGAGTTGTTCTATTATGTTAAAAGACAACATTAAAGCAATAAGGAAGTCAAAAGGACTTTCGCAAGAGGAAGTGGCTATAAAGTTAAATGTAGTAAGACAAACTATTTCTAAATGGGAACAAGGGTTGTCAGTACCTGATTCAGAAATGTTAATCTCAATATCAGAAGTTTTTGAAACGCCAGTTAGTACTTTACTTGGAGAAAATATCTTAGAGACTAAAGTGGATGATTTAAAAGCAATTTCAGAAAAATTAGAAGTTATAAACTTACAATTAGTTCAAAAGAAAAGTAAAAAAAGAAAAATGATTAGATGGCTATTAATTTCTTTATGTTTAATTATTGTAATTATTTTTGCTTTCTTGTTTTTATTAAATAGTCCTTATTTTAGTTGGGATTATGATATTCCAGAAAATGCTGTTTTAGGAACTGTTTTTCATTCTTTTGAATGGTTATTTATTAGGATTGCACCAGTTATTTTTATTATAGCTATTATTGGAATTGTATTGACACTTAAGAAAGATTAATATTTAAATTAGAGTATTAACATATAAAGTTAATGCTCTTTTGTTTTTGTGGTATAATATTATATATTGCTAAATTGTGGTTAAAATAATAGTGGTGATTATAATGAGAAGAAAGATTGTAATATTTATAGGTATTTTAAGTGTTTTATTAATAAGCATTTTCTTTTTAAATTTTAAAAGCGAAAAAAATCCTGATTTAAAAGTAGATAAGTTTATTAATAATGATATCAATAAAGATGAACTATTAGAAAAAGTAAATAACAAATTAAATAGTATGTCTCTTGATGAGAAAATAGCGCAATTGTTTGTTGTTGCTTGGAGAGATTCTAATACTTATGATGATTTGTATAGATTATTTAGAGATAAAAAGTTAGGTGGTTTTATTCTTTTTAGAGAAAATATGGATACTTATGATAAAACTAAAACTTTAATATCTAACTTACAAGCTTATAATGATATACCTTTAATTATTAGTATGGATCAGGAAGGTGGGCTTGTTCAAAGACTTAAATATTTAAAGGATGTTAAAGTAACTGATATACCTTATATGTATTATTTAGGTAAAACTAAAGATGAGAATCTTGCTTATCAAGTTGGTAAAGTGATGGCAAGAGAACTTAGAACTATTGGTGTTAATGTAGTATTTTCTCCAGATATAGATGTTTATTCTAATCCTAAAAATACTGTTATAGGAAAAAGAAGTTTTGGTAGTGATTATTTATTAGTTAATAAAATGGCTGGAAGTTTAGCTAAAGGATTAGAGGAAACAGGTGTTATTCCAACTTATAAACATTTTCCAGGGCATGGTGATACTGACGTTGATTCACATGTAGATTTACCTATTATTAATAAAAGCTTTGAAGAGTTAAAAGCTTTGGAATTACAAACATTTTCATATGTAGTAAATAATAATGCTAAATTAATTATGGTTGGTCATATAGCTTTACCTAATATTACTGGTGATAATACACCTGCATCTTTATCAAAAGTGTTAATAACTGATATTTTGAAGAAAGACTTAAATTATGATGGTCTTGTTATAACAGACGCTCTTAATATGAAAGCTTTAACTGATAATTATACACAAGAAGAAATAATTGTTAAAGCAATAAAAGCTGGTGTTGATATTCTACTTATGCCTGATGATATAGAAAAATCTTTAGATTATGTAAAAAATAATATAAGTGAAGAAAGAATTAATGAATCTGTTAAAAAGATATTAATGTTTAAATATAGTTATTTAGAAAATTATGAATTACTTGATAAAGATTTTTTAGGATGTAAAGAACATAAAGATATTATATCAAAGATACCTATTAAAGATTAATATTTAGAGTCTTGCATATATTTTTAATTATTTGTATGTTATAATATTTAAGAAATTGGTGATTTTATGGATCAAAAAGAATTAAAAAGTAAATTGGAAGTATTAAATAGTAAATTATTAGATATTGGGAGGTCTCTTTGACATAGATAAACTATCTATGGAAAAAGCTGAACTTGAAAAAGAAGTAAATAAAGAAGATTTTTGGAATGATATGTCCCATGCTAATTCTACTTATCAACATTTAAAGCATATTAATAAAATTATAGATGAATATCAAGATCTTTTAGATAGAATTAATATAGGATTAGAGTTAATTGACATAGAGGCGATTAGTGAAGATGAATTATTAAGCTTAACTAAAGATATTTCAAAGCTAGAGTTAGATACTTTACTTTCAGAAGAATATGATGGTAACGCTTGTTATTTAGAAATACATCCAGGCGCTGGTGGTACAGAATCTTGCGATTGGGCGAGTATGTTACTTAGAATGTATGAAAGATTTTTAGATAGAAATAATTATAATTATAAAATTGTGGATAAACAAGCTGGTGATGAAGCAGGGATTAAAAGTGTAACTTTATTTATAGAGGGTAATTATCCTTATGGTTACCTTAAAAATGAAAAGGGAGTTCATCGATTAGTTAGAATATCTCCTTTTGATTCGAATAAAAGACGCCATACTTCTTTTGCTTCTGTGAATGTGACGCCAGAATTTCAACAAGATATAGATGTAGAAATAAAAGAAGATGACTTAAAAATTGATGTATATCACTCAAGTGGAGCGGGAGGACAATCAGTAAATACTTCTAATTCAGCAGTACGTATTACTCATTTACCAACTAAGCTAGTTGTTACTTGTCAAACAGAAAGAAGCCAATTAAGAAATAAGGAAACTGCTATTAAAATGTTAAAGAATAAAATTTATCAACAAAAATTAGAAGAACAGGAAGCTGAAATTAAAAAAATCAATGGTGATATTAGTAACATTGATTTTGGTAGTCAAATAAGAAGTTATGTTCTAGAACCTTATAAACTTGTTAAAGATCATAGAAGTAATTTTGAAAGTACTGATCCTTTAAAAGTTTTAGATGGCGAAATTAAACCTTTTATGGAAAGCGTTTTAAAAATTAAATAGTTTCATCGGAAAACTATTTTTTTATGGCATTTTGGACAAGTTAATTTAATTTTTTTGTTAGTAATATCATTAATACTCTCCATAAGTTTTATTAATTCAATAGGAATTTCCGTATCATATTTGCAATACTCACATTTTATATTAGTGTTTATTTTATATTTTTTTAATTCTACATCTTTAGGTATTAAATTTAAGATAGTTGTATTTAGAGCATTTGCAATATTATTTAGAGCAGTTATTGAAAAAGTTTGGTAGGTTTTACTTTCTATGTTAGC